>NZ_JBEZWN010000030.1:0-89557 GCF_040637495.1 Streptomyces sp. NPDC029044 | reverse complement strand
TTGGGACAGCGATTGAAAGAACGGATGGGTGCCGAGCGTGCTGTGGGTGATCTGCGGCGCTACTTCGGTGTAGGTCTGCCGACTGGAGTGGCCGGCGAGACGGCCGCGGCCCCGGCCGAGGCCGACGGCCCGGAGCCTGCCGTCGTGGCCGAGGGCACCGCCGAAGGTGCCGAGGCCGCTGAAGAGGCTGCTCCGCGCCGGACTCGCCGGCGTGCCTCGCGGCGGGCGTCCGCGCCCGCCGGGGCGCCTTCCGCCGCGGACGCGGTGGAGGGCAATGCCGAGGAGGCGAAGGCACCCGTGACCGAGAACCCCGCCGCCGAGCCCGCCCGCGCGTCCGAGGCCACCGCCTCCGAGACCGCTGCCGCCGAGCCCGCCCCCGCCGCCGAGGCCCCCGCCGAATCCGTCGCCGACACCGGCGAGTCCGCCGAGGAGACCGGTCCGCGGCGCCGCCGCCGGGTCGTGCGCCGGGCCGCCGGCGGCTTCGCCGAGCCCGCCCAGCCCGCCAGGGGCGCACGAGCCTCGAAGGCCACCCGGGGATCCACGGACGCGGCCGACAGCGAGAACGAGCCGGCCTCGCGCCCGAGGCGGCCCGCCGTCGCGCTGTTCCAGGCGCCCGTCTTCACCGAGCCCCAGTTCCAGACGCCGGAGCGGGCCGCCGCCGCTGCCGCCGCCGAAGCGGCCGGGGCGGCGGAGCCCGAGGAGACCGAGGAGTCCGCGCCGGCCGAGGCCCCGCGCGAGGAGCCGGCCGGCGGTTCGCGCCGCCGGCGCCGGCGCCGGGGTGCCGGCGACGACACCGAGGCCCAGGCCCCCGAGACCACCGCCGTCGACACCACCGCCGACGAGGCGGAGGAGGCCGACGAGTCCGCCGAGGACCAGGCCGACGGTGACGACCAGGAGGAGTCCGAGGGCAGCGGCTCGCGCCGTCGCCGTCGCCGGGGCGGCCGCCGCCGCAGGCGCGGTGAGTCCGCCGACTCCGAGGGCGAGGGCGGCGAGGACACCGAGTCCGAGCAGAGCACCGCGCAGGACACCGAGGACGGCGCCGAGGAGGACGACGAGGACTCCGAGGACGCCACCGACCGCGACGAGTCCGGCTCAGGCGGCTCCAGCAGCAGCCGCCGGCGCCGTCGCCGCCGTCGCCGTGCCGGTGACTCGGGCACCGAGGCCGAGCCCTCCGAGGACGACCCCGAGCGCACGGTCGTCAAGGTCCGTGAGCCCCGCCCCAAGGCCGAGCCGTCCGACGAGGTGCAGTCCATCAAGGGCTCGACCCGTCTGGAGGCCAAGAAGCAGCGCCGCCGCGAAGGCCGTGAGCAGGGCCGTCGCCGGGTGCCGATCATCACCGAGGCCGAGTTCCTGGCCCGCCGCGAGGCCGTCGAGCGCGTGATGGTCGTCCGCCAGCACGGCGACCGCACGCAGATCGGCGTCCTCGAGGACGACGTGCTCGTCGAGCACTACGTCAACAAGGAGCAGTCGACCTCGTACGTCGGCAACGTCTACCTCGGCAAGGTGCAGAACGTGCTGCCGTCGATGGAGGCCGCCTTCATCGACATCGGCAAGGGCCGCAACGCCGTGTTGTACGCCGGTGAGGTCAACTTCGAGGCGCTGGGCATGGCCCACGGGCCGCGGCGCATCGAGTCCGCCCTGAAGTCCGGCCAGTCGGTGCTCGTCCAGGTGACGAAGGACCCCATCGGCCACAAGGGCGCCCGTCTGACCAGCCAGGTCTCCCTCCCGGGCCGCTACCTCGTGTACGTGCCCGAGGGCTCCATGACCGGTATCAGCCGCAAGCTGCCCGACACCGAGCGGTCGCGGCTGAAGACGATCCTCAAGAAGATCGTCCCCGAGGACGCGGGCGTCATCGTGCGCACCGCCGCCGAGGGCGCGAGCGAGGACGAGCTGCGCCGGGACGTCGAGCGTCTCCAGCAGCAGTGGGAGGACATCCAGAAGAAGGCCAAGAACGGCAACGCGCCGACGCTGCTGTACGGCGAGCCGGACATGACCGTCCGGGTCGTGCGCGACATCTTCAACGAGGACTTCTCCAAGGTCGTCGTCAGCGGCGACGAGGCGTGGTCGACCATCCACGGCTACGTCTCGCACGTCGCGCCGGACCTCGCCGAGCGGCTGTCGAAGTGGACCTCCGAGGTCGACGTCTTCGCCACGTACCGGATCGACGAGCAGCTCGCCAAGGCCCTCGACCGCAAGGTCTGGCTGCCCAGCGGTGGTTCGCTGGTGATCGACCGGACCGAGGCGATGGTCGTCGTCGACGTCAACACCGGCAAGTTCACCGGCCAGGGCGGCAACCTGGAAGAGACCGTCACCAGGAACAACCTGGAGGCGGCCGAGGAGATCGTGCGCCAGCTGCGGCTGCGCGACCTCGGCGGCATCATCGTCATCGACTTCATCGACATGGTGCTGGAGTCCAACCGGGATCTGGTGCTGCGGCGGCTGCTGGAGTGCCTGGGCCGGGACCGTACGAAGCACCAGGTCGCGGAAGTGACCTCGCTGGGGCTCGTGCAGATGACCCGCAAGCGGGTCGGGCAGGGCCTGCTGGAGTCCTTCTCCGAGACCTGCGTCCACTGCAACGGCCGCGGTGTCATCGTGCACATGGAGCAGCCGACGGCCCCCGGGGGCGGCGGCAAGCGCAAGAAGCGCGCGCGTGCCGGTGCTGCCGAGCAGCCGCACGTGCACGAGGCCGCCGTCGAGACCGCCGAGCAGGAGGCGGAGACCGAGGCGGAGGTCGTCGCCGAGGTCGCCGAGCCGGTCGCGCTGCCCGAGCCGTCCTTCGAGCCCGACGAGGAGCTGTACAGCAGCGCCGCCGAGGCGGAGGCGGCGGCCGGCCGTGGCCGGTCGCGACGCCGGGCGAGCCGACGGGTGTCGGCTCCGGCGGGCGCCCCGCGGGGCGAGGCGGCGGAGCCGCAGGCCGAGCAGGGCAGGGACAGGACCCGGCGCGGCCGGGGCCGGGCCGAGCAGGCCGAGGCCGAGGTGCCGACGGCGCAGGACGTGACCGCCGAGCAGGAGGTGGCCCGTCCGGTGCAGCCGGAGCCGGCCGCCGAGGCGCAGGCCGAGCCGATGGCCGTCGAGGACCCGGTGGTCGAGGCCGCCCAGGCCGCTCCGGCGGCTCCGGCCGAGGAGGCCGCGCCCAAGGGCCGTACCCGGCGTCGGGCCACCCGCAAGGTGTCCGCTCCTGCCGGTTCTCCGGCGGGGGCCGAGGCGGCCGTGGTGACGGTCGCCGAGACCGCGCCGGCGGTGTCCGAGGCCGAGGTCGCCGAGACCGCCGAGGTGCCCGAGCCGGCCGGACAGCCCGAGGCGCCCGCCGAGAGCGCCGCTCCGGCGCGTCCGCGGCGCCGTGCCGTGCGCAAGCCGACGGTGTCCACGGCGTCCGAGGAGACGGCCGTCGTGGTCGTCCCGTCGGCCGCGTCCGAGGAGGTCGTGTCCGAGGAGCCCCCCTCCGCGGAGGCCCCGCAGGCGCCCGTGTCCGACGGTGCCGTCACGGAGGAGGCCGCCGAGGAGTCGGCCCCCGCCAAGAAGACGGCCCGCAAGACGGCCAAGAAGGCCACGGCGAAGAAGGCCGCGACCACCAAGAAGACGGCCGCGAAGAAGACAGCGGCCAAGAAGACGACGGCCAAGAAGGCGGCGAAGACCACCAAGACGGCCGCCAAGAAGACCGCGTCGAAGAAGACCGTGGCGGCGGAGCAGACGGCGTCGTCCGCGTCCTCCGTCTCGGCCTCCACCGACGAGGGCTGACCCATCCACTGCCTGTGCGACCGGCGTGACCGGTCGCACAGGTGGCGGGCCCGGCTCGGTTTGACCCCTTCGGCCGCGGCCCCGTAACCTTGACCGTCGGCGTGTCGACTGACACGTCACATCCCCGTAAACCTCATCCTCCGGGCGCCGGGCGCCAGGAGAGGCTGCTCGCTGAGTCGGGCGGCTGGCCTGCGGGGGTGCCGTTTCCCGAGCTAGAGAGTGAGTTCCGCGTGTACGCCATCGTGCGCAGCGGTGGTCGCCAGCACAAGGTTGCTGTCGGTGACATCGTTGAGGTTGACAAGATTTCCACTGCCAAGGTTGGCGACTCGGTCGAGCTCTCGACCCTGCTCGTTGTCGACGGCGACGCCGTGACCAGCGACCCGTGGGTGCTGGCCGGCATCAAGGTCCAGGCCGAGGTCGTGGACCACCACAAGGGCCAGAAGATCGACATTCTGCGCTACAAGAACAAGACGGGTTACCGCCGTCGCCAGGGCCACCGCCAGCAGTACACGGCGATCAAGGTCACTGAGATCCCCACGGCTGCGAAGTAAGGGACTGAGGAGAAATGGCACACAAGAAGGGCGCATCGTCCACCCGGAACGGTCGCGACTCCAATGCCCAGCGGCTCGGCGTGAAGCGCTTCGGCGGTCAGGTCGTCAACGCGGGTGAGATCCTGGTCCGTCAGCGTGGCACCCACTTCCACCCGGGCTCCGGCGTCGGCCGTGGTGGCGACGACACGCTGTTCGCCCTCGAGGCCGGTTCGGTGCAGTTCGGCACCCACCGTGGCCGCAAGGTCGTGAACATCGTTCCGGTCGCCTGATCGGAAACTTTCGCGAGGCGGACCTCACTTCCCTCACGGGAAGCGGGTCCGCCTTTCGCGTGTTACCCCGAAGACATTCCCGCAGTAACTGGAGGCACATCCCATGACCACCTTCGTGGACCGCGTCGAGCTGCACGTCGCCGCGGGTAGCGGAGGCCACGGCTGTGCCTCCGTCCACCGTGAGAAGTTCAAGCCGCTCGGCGGACCGGACGGCGGCAACGGCGGCCGCGGCGGGGACGTGATCCTCACCGTCGACCAGTCGATCACCACCCTCCTCGACTACCACCACTCGCCGCACCGCAAGGCCACCAACGGCAAGCCCGGCGAGGGCGGCAACCGCTTCGGCAAGGACGGGCAGGACCTCGTCCTGCCGGTGCCGGACGGCACGGTGGTGCTGGACAAGGCGGGCAACGTCCTCGCCGACCTGGTCGGGCACGGCACGTCGTACGTCGCCGCGCAGGGCGGCCGGGGCGGGCTCGGCAACGCGGCGCTGGCCTCCGCGCGGCGCAAGGCGCCCGGCTTCGCGCTGCTCGGCGAGCCCGGGGACCTGCGGGACGTCGTCCTGGAGCTGAAGACGGTCGCCGACGTGGCGCTCGTCGGGTACCCGAGCGCCGGCAAGTCGTCGCTGATCTCGGTACTGAGCGCGGCCAAGCCGAAGATCGCCGACTACCCCTTCACCACGCTTGTGCCCAACCTCGGTGTCGTCACCGCCGGTTCGACGGTCTACACGATCGCCGACGTGCCCGGGCTGATCCCCGGCGCCAGCCAGGGCAAGGGCCTGGGCCTGGAGTTCCTGCGGCACGTGGAGCGGTGCAGTGTGCTCGTGCACGTCCTGGACACCGCGACGCTGGAGTCGGACCGCGACCCGGTCTCCGACCTCGACATCATCGAGGAGGAGCTGCGGCAGTACGGCGGGCTGGACAGGCGGCCGCGGGTCGTCGTCCTGAACAAGATCGACGTACCGGACGGCAAGGACCTGGCCGAGATGGTGCGGCCCGACCTGGAGGCGCGCGGCTACCGCGTGTTCGAGGTGTCGGCGGTGGCGCACATGGGCCTGAAGGAGCTGTCGTACGCGCTCGCGGACTTCGTGGCGAAGGCGCGGGCCGCGAAGCCGAAGGAGGAGGCCACCCGGATCGTGATCCGGCCCAAGGCCGTGGACGACACCGGTTTCACGGTGACGCGCGAGGCCGACGGCCTGTTCCGGGTGCGCGGCGAGAAGCCCGAACGCTGGGTGCGCCAGACCGACTTCAACAACGACGAGGCCGTCGGCTACCTCGCCGACCGGCTCAACCGGCTCGGTGTCGAGCAGGAGCTGGTGAAGGCGGGTGCCCGGGGTGGTGACGGCGTCGCCATCGGCCCCGAGGACAACGCGGTCGTCTTCGACTGGGAGCCGTCCATGACGGCCGGGGCCGAGATGCTCGGCCGGCGCGGCGAGGACCACCGGTTCGAGGGGGAGCGCCCGGCCGCGCAGCGCCGCAAGGACCGGCAGGCCGAACGGGACGAAGCACAGCAGGAGTTCGACGACTTCGAGCCGTTCTAGCCGACAAGAGAGCCGTTCTGGCCAACAAAAGGCACATGCAGAACGGACTTCGGTGCAACCAAGCCGTTCTCCGGTGAGTCGTACAGGGCGGTGCGGTGCGGATCTTGTTCCTCGCCGCACCACAACTGCCCAGCGGATCAACGGAGTCGACGTGCCACAGTCCATCAGCAAGCGCAGGGTCGGCCGGGCGGTCGCGGTAGCTGTCGCCGTCGTCGCGACCGTGACCACCCCGGTGGCCGCGCACGCCGCCCCCGCCGCTCCGTCCGCCGCCGAGAAGAAGCTCCGGGACGACTTCAACGGCGACGGTTACCAGGACCTGGCCGTCGCCGCGCCGCGCGGCAAGGTCGACGGCCAGGCCCAGGCCGGGTACGTCGCCGTCGTGTACGGCTCGGCCAAGGGCCTCGACCTGACCCACAAACAGGTCATCAGCCAGAACACCCCGGGCATACCCGGTGCCGCGGAGACCAACGACGACTACGGCGACGGTCTCGCCGCCGGCGACCTGGACGGCGACGGCTACGCCGACCTGGTCGTGGGCGCCCCGGGTGAGAGCGTCGGGGACGTCACCCGCGCCGGCACGCTCGCCGTGCTGTGGGGCGGGAAGCAGGGCCTGTCGGGCGGTACGGCCGTGGCCACCGGCACCGAGGAGGACCGGGTCGACCCCGAGACCCCGGCGCTCGGCGACTTCGACGGCGACGGCCGGCTGGATCTCGCCACCGGCAACCGCCTGCTGTCCGGGCCGTTCGACCGCACCACGGGTGCCGCGAAGAGCCGGACCCTGGCCATCGAGCCCGCGTACGTCACGGACGACGTGGCGGCCGGGGACGTCGACCACGACGGCATCACGGACCTGGTCGCGCTCATCCACGACGTCAGCGACGACGACATGCACGACCCCGACTACAGGCACCGGCGCGCGGTCTTCCTGCGGGGCACCCACGACGGCCTGAGCGCTCCCGCCCCGGTGAACAACCCCGACGGCACGCGCATGCGCGGGGGCGAGAGCCTCGGCGTCGGCGACGTGGACAAGGACGGGTACGCCGACCTCGTCATCGGCCGCCCGAACGACGGCTTCGGCGAAGCCGACCTCGACGACCCGCTGCTGAAGGGCGGCCAGATCGGCGTGGTGCACGGCTCGGCCGACGGCCCCGACACCTCCCGTACGACGATCATCACGCAGGAAACCCCGGGTGTGCCCGGAAGCTCGGAGTGGTCCGACGGCTTCGGCGGGGGCATCTCCGTCGGTGACGTCAACGCCGACGGCTACGCGGACGTCTCCACCGGCAGCGCGAGCGAGGACCTCGGCGAGGTGTACGCGGCCGGCCAGGTCACCGTCCTGCGCGGCGGCAGGAAGGGGCTCACCGGGGAGGGCGCCTACAGCATGAACCAGAACACCAAGAACGTCCCGGGCACGGCGGAGCGGAACGACTTCTTCGGTGCCGACACCAACCTGCTCGACGTCAACGGCGACGGCCGGGCCGAGCTGTTCGCCGGCGCCACCGGCGAGAACCGGGACGGCGGAGTCTGGGCGTTCCCCAATCCCGTGAACACGCCCACCGCGACCGGCTCGGTCAGCTTCGGCGCGGGCACCCTCGGCACGGTCGAGAGCGGCTCCTCCCTCGGCAGGGGTTTCGCTCGCTGACCCGTTACTGATTACCTGTCAGACTCGCCCCGGCAACGGCTTGTTCCGATGCTGGCGGCGAGTCTCTCTTTGTCTGCTTAGTTGTCATGTACGTGAACCCCGGCGTTCAGCGGGCGGACCGCCCGCGAGCGTGAAGCTTCCCAGTGTCCAAGTGGCCAGCGAGGTAAGGGAGTCAGCCGATGACAGCAGGATCGCCCGACCGACGCCGCTTTCTGACCGCCGGCGCCGCGGTGCTCGGCGCCGCCGCCTCCGCCCAGCTGTGGCTTCCGGCCGCCGCCCGCGCGGCCGAGACGCCGCTGCCCGACGGTGTGTTCAGCCTCGGCGTCTCCTCGGGTGACCCGCTGCCTGACGGCATCGTGCTGTGGACCAGGCTGGCCCCCGATCCGCTGAACGGCGGCGGGATGCCCGACCGGGTCGTGCCGGTCGAGTGGCAGCTCGCGGAGGACCACCGGTTCAGAAAGCTCGTCCGGCGGGGCACCGCCCAGGCCCGGCCCGAGTACGGGCACAGCGTTCACGTGGACGTACGCGGACTGCGCGCGGACCGTACCTACTGGTACCGCTTCCGCACCAGCGGGCAGCTCTCGCCCGTGGGCCGCACCCGCACCGCGCCCCACCCGTACAGCTCCGGTGGCTCCCTGCGCATGGCCCTCGCCTCCTGCCAGAACTGGCAGCACGGCTACTTCACGCCATACGCGGACATGCTCGACCAGGACCCGGACGTCGTGGTGTTCGTCGGCGACTACATCTACGAGTCCACGCCCTCGGCGACGGCCCTGCGGCGGCACGAGGGCACCGGCGAGCCGTTCAGTCTCGTGCAGTACCGCAACCGGTACGCCCAGTACCGGACGGACCCCGACCTCGCGGCGATGCACGCGAACGCGCCCTTCGTGGTGACCTTCGACGACCACGAGGTGGACAACGACTTCGCCGGCGAGATCCCGCAGGACCCCGACAAGCAGCCGCACGACGCGTTCGTGGCCCGGCTCACCGCCGCCTACCAGGCGTTCTACGAGCACATGCCGGTCCGTGCCACCGCCGTCCCGGACGGCCCGCACATCCGGATGTACCGCCGCCTGGAGTTCGGCCGCCTGGCCCGGCTCAACGTCCTGGACACCCGTCAGTACCGCAGCGACCAGGCCACCAGCCAGGAAGGCGCCCAGGATCCGTCGCTGACCATGCTGGGCGCGCGGCAGAAGGGGTGGCTGCTGAACGGGCTCAAGAACTCGCCCGCCCGCTGGAACCTCATCGCCTCCCAGATCATGATGGCCGAGACGGACCTCAAGGTCGGTGAGGGCAAGCTCTGGTTCTACGACGCCTGGGACGGCTACCAGGCCGAACGCAACCGGTTCCTCCAGGAGTTCAAGCAGGTCCGCAACCCGGTCGTACTCTCCGGCGACCGGCACCTGACGATGATCAGCGACCTCAAGGCGGACTACGCCGACCGGGACCCGGACGTCGTGGGAGCCGAGTTCGTCGGCACCTCCATCTCCAGCAACGGCGACCAGGACCAGGCCGCCTTCCGCAGGGAGTGGGACCCGCGGCGCCCGGACAACCCGCACTGGAAGCTGCTCGACGCGCACCGCGGCTACCACCTCTTCGACGTCCACCGCGACCGGATCGACGCCCAGGTCCGGGTGGTCGACACGGTCCGGCAGGCCACGGCGACCCCGAGCACGCTGGCCCGGCTGCGGGTGCGGGCGGGACGCCCGGGCGTCGAGGTCGTCTGAACCGCACCGCGTGGCGCATGAGCCCGGGACTCCTCGGAGTCCCGGGCTCACGGCGTATCGCTCCGGCCGAGACCGAAATGCTGCGGAATCTTGACCAGGAATTCCGCGGGCGCCGCCGTCGCTGTGGCGCCGGGCACACCCGCAAAGCGCGTACCGTGCACCGGACATCGTCCAAGGAACTCGGACAGGTCCTCGGTCGCCGCCGGCGCAAGCGGCTTCGGCGCCGCTGCGCTCCTGTGGAGTTACTCACAGCAATTCCCGGGGTGCCTGCATCGCCGGCGGAACCGTCTCGCCAATCACCGGCGTCACCAGGTGAATGAGGGGTTGCGCGCACATATGCGGTGGAGGTCGCTCACCTTGCATTGCGGTAACCACAAGTGGGACCATTTCCAAGTTCCCTGTCGCCCCAAGGTAGGTCACCTGTGTCCCAGCACATAGCCAAGCCCCGTACCACCGCAGTGATCCTGGCCGGTGGCACCGGCCAGCGCGTGGGTCTGTCGATCCCCAAGCAGCTGCTGAAGATCGCCGGCAAGGCAGTCATCGAGCACACGCTGACCACCTTCGAGAACGCCGACTCCATCGACGACATCATCGTGCTGATGGCTCCGGGTTATGTGCCCGACATCGAGAAGATCGTCGCGAAGGCCGGATTCAAGAAGGTCTCGAAGGTCATCGAGGGCGGCTCCACACGGAACGAGACCACCGAGCGCGCCATCGCCGCGCTGGGCGAGGGCCTGGCCGAGGGCGAGGACGCCAACGTCCTCTTCCACGACGCCGTGCGCCCCCTGCTCTCGCAGCGCGTCATCGACGACTGCGTCGTCGCCCTGGAGCGCTACCAGGCCGTCGACGTGGCGATCCCGTCCGCGGACACCATCATCGTCACGCGCACGCACGGCGAGGACGGCGAGTTCATCACCGAGATCCCGGACCGCTCCCGGCTGCGCCGCGGCCAGACGCCGCAGGCCTTCAAGCTGTCCACGATCAAGCGGGCCTACGAGGTCGCCGCCGGCGACCCCAACTTCCAGGCGACCGACGACTGCTCCGTCGTGCTCAAGTACCTGCCGGACGTGCCGATCCACGTCGTCGCGGGTGACGAGTACAACATGAAGGTCACCCAGCCCGTCGACGTCTTCATCGCCGACAAGCTCTTCCAGCTCGCCTCCACGGCCGCGCCCGAGCAGGTCTCCGAGGAGGCCTACCGCGAACTGCTGACCGGCAAGACCATGGTCGTCTTCGGCGGCAGCTACGGCATCGGCAAGGACATCGCCGAGCTCGCCGAGTCCTACGGCGCCAAGGTCTACGCGCTGGGCCGCTCCACCACCGGCACCCACGTGGAGAACCCGGAGGAGGTCGACGACGCCCTGTCCAAGGCCTACGCCGAGACGGGCCGCATCGACTACGTGGTCAACACCGCCGGTGTGCTGCGCATAGGCAAGCTCGCCGAGACCGACAACGCCACCATCGAGGAGGCGCTGAAGGTCAACTACCTGGCCCCGGTGCAGATCGCCCGGTCCTCGTACAAGTACCTGTCCGAGACCAAGGGCCAGTTGCTGCTCTACACCTCCAGCAGCTACACCCGCGGCCGCGCCGAGTACAGCCTGTACTCCTCCACCAAGGCCGCCATGGTGAACCTCACCCAGGCGCTGTCCGACGAGTGGGCCGGCGACGGCGTCCGCGTCAACTGCATCAACCCCGAGCGCACCGCCACCCCCATGCGCACCAAGGCGTTCGGCCAGGAGCCCTCGGGCTCCCTGCTGTCCTCCGAGGCCGTGGCCCGCACCTCCCTCGACGTGCTGCTCTCCGAGCTCACCGGCCACGTCATCGACGTCCGCCAGCAGGACCCGACGGCCGGCGCGGCCCGGGCCTCCGGCTTCGAGCAGGCACTGGCCACGGTGCTGGACCGGCAGGACGGCGTGTAATAATTGGCGCCAAATAGACTTCAGTAATTCAGGCCTCTGCGCCCTCCTGTTAACGGGTTTTCGTCGACAGGAGTGTTCGCAGGGGCCTGAATCCATACAGTCTCGCGAATATTCACAGACCAGCCGCATTCTCGAACCAAGACCGGCACACCCCTCCCAAGAGCAGGTTTCTCCGTGATATCCACCGCTATTCGCGTCGCCCGGGTGGGCAGCGCGGCCGAGCTGGCCGCGGCGGTCCTCATGGTGGCGGGCTTCCCCGCCCTCATGCTGGCCGCGCTCGTCCCGAGCGTTCCCGCCTTCGCGGCAGCGGCCGCCGTGACGTACCTGGCGGACCACTATCTGCACCGCAAGGGCAGCTACCTGATCAACCGCCTCGGCAAGGTGCGGGCCGGCCTGTCGATCCGCTTCCTGATAAGGCAGCTGCTGCTCGTCCTGCTGCTGGCCCGGCTGTCCCTCGCGGACAACCTGATCTACTACGGGGCGATCGCCTGCTTCATCGCCTTCTACGGTCTTCAGGCCCCGCACGGCGCGCTGGTCCAGCTGATACGCAACCGCCGCCGCATGCCGGTCGCCACCCGCAACGTCGACCTGGCCTCCCGCATCCGCATCCCGGACGCCCCGCCCCGCAGGCTGCTGCACCGCTCCGCCGAGAAGATGCTGCACCTCGACCTCGCGGCGGTCGTCGGCATCCTGCTCGCCGCCCAGGTGAAGTCGGCCCTGATCGGCTTCATCGGCATCGGCATCACCGTGGCCGTGGCCACCCTGTACGTCCTGGCGCTCGTGCCCTTCGTGCGCGGCCGGAAGATCCCGCCGAACGCCGAGAAGGTCCTGGCCGCCGTCGACGACTGGCTGGGCGAGTACAAGCCGGAGACGGTCCTGTACTTCTCCGGTTCGAAGGACTCCGCCTACCAGGTCAACATGTGGCTCGACACCATGGAGAAGCTGGATTCCAAGCCGCTGATCATCCTGCGTGAGCGGGCCCTCCTGAACAATCTGGCGCCCACCACGGTCCCCGTCATCTGCGTGCCCGGAGGGGTGCACCTGATGAACATGGACCTGTCCACGGTGCGCGTCGCGCTCTACGCGGCCAACGTCGGCAAGAACATCCACATGCTGCGCGTGCCCACCATCAAGCACGTCTTCATCGGCCACGGCGACAGCGACAAGCTCGCCAGCGTCAACCCGTACAGCAAGGTCTACGACGAGGTGTGGACGGCCGGCCGCGCGGGCCGCGACCGCTACGCCATCGCCGACGTCGGTGTCCGCGACGACGACATCGTCGAGGTCGGCCGCCCGCAGCTCGCCCCGATCCAGACCTGGCAGGGCGTGCCCGAGGGTCGTATCCCGACGGTGCTGTACGCCCCCACCTGGGAGGGCTGGGACGGCAACCCGGGCAACACCTCGGTCGTGCTGGCCGGCGAGAACATCGTGAAGCAGCTCGTGCAGGCCGACCCGCCGGTCCGCGTCCTGTACAAGCCGCACCCCTTCACCGGCAACGTCAGCAAGGAAGCGGGCGCCGCGCACCGGCGGATCACCGCCCTGGTGCAGAAGGCCGCCGCGGAGCGGGCCATCAACACGCGGTTCGTCGCCGACACCGCCGCCCAGGCCCGGGCCAAGGCCGAGCTGGACCGCATCGAGGCCCGGCTCGCGCAGCTGTCCGGCTCCGGCGGCGACCGCGGCGACGAGGCCGTGGCCACCCGTGACGGGCTGATCGACGTCGCCCGGCACGAGGAGGCGGCCCGGCTGCGCGCCGAGTGGAACGACGCCTACTGGCGTTCCTTCCCGTCCTGGGAGCACCGCGTCATCACGGGCGCCGAGCCGCGCCTGTACGACTGCTTCAACGTCTCCGACGCGATGGTCTCCGACATCTCCAGCGTGGTCTCCGACTTCATCGCGAGCGGCAAGCCGTACGCGGTCACGGACTCCGCCGCGGTGGGCGTGGAGGAGTTCAAGCGGAACAACACGGCGGTGCGGGCCGCGGTGATCCTGTCCAACAGTGCGTCCGAGCTGGGCGAGCTGCTCGGCGCGGTGCGTGCCCCGGACGCCGACCCGCTGGCCGAGGACCGCAAGGAGCTCAAGCGGTACCTGCTGGGCCCGGACGAGCCGACCTCGCTGGAGCAGTTCAACACCGCCGTCGCGGACCTCGCCCTCAAGGCCGAGACGCGCAACGTCGGCCAGCAGTCACGGGACGCCGCCGCCCTCGCGGAGAGCGAGGCCGAGCTGGCGAACGCCGTGCCCGGGCAGCGGGTGCCCACGGCCGGTGACACGGACGGGGTCGGCACGGCCTGAACTTCCGCCGCTGACTGAAGAGTTCGGCCCCGAGGAGCTTCTCCTCGGGGCCGAACTCTTTCTGTTTCCCGGGTCCTGTCCGCTCAATGTGTGACCTGTCCCACTAACACCCGTGTGCGAGGCAACCGCTTGCCTCGATCACCCGTCTACCAAGTAGCGAATGAGGCGATACGGGGGGAATATCCCATTGACTAGGGGGAAACGTGACCGTGGCGCAGCCTGATGTGAGTGTGATCATCGGGGCGTACGAAGCGATGCCGTATCTGATCGAGTGCCTCTCGTCCGTCGAGGCGCAGACCATCGATCCGACACGCGTCGAGGTCATCGCAGTGGACGACGGTTCGACGGACGGAACGGGGGAGTACCTGGAGGAGTTCGCCGAGCGGGCCCCCATGCACGTCCTGGTGATCCGTCAGGAGAACTCCGGCGGCCCCAGTGGCCCGCGCAACGTCGGCCTGGGCAAGGCCACCGGGCGCTACGTCTTCTTTCTCGACGCGGACGACCGGCTGGGCCCCGAGGCCCTGGAGCGCATGGTCGGCATGGCCGACCGGGCGGGCACGGACGTGGTGCTCGGCAAGGTCGAGGGCGTCAACCGCTCGGCGCCGAAGTCCATGTGGGGCAAGACGGTGGAGCGGACGGACGTCTTCTCCTCCAACATCAAGTTCACGCTCAGCGCGCAGAAGCTGTTCCGCCGCGAACTGCTGGACCGGCACGGCATGCGCTTCGACGAATCGCTGTTCACCGGCGAGGACGCGCTGTTCACCATGGAGGCGTATCTGCGGGCGGACGGCGTCTCCGTGGTCGCCGACCACACCTGCTACTACCTGGTCGGCCGCGACGACGGCAAGCACGTGACGAAGAGCGGCAGTTACACGCTGCGCTTCGATTCCGCGCGGGCCCTGATGGAGCTCATCGCCGAACTCGTCCCCGCGGGCGGCCGGCGCGACCAGCTGATGGTCCGGCCCTTCCTCGTCACGCTGTTGCCGCAGTTCGGGCCCAAGTACCTGACGGACAGCGAGGAGGTACGCCGGCACAAGTTCGAGCTGGCCAAGCCGCTGATGGACGCCCACTGGACCGAGGGCGTCGCCCACCGGCTCAAGGTCCACGAGCGGCTGCGGCTGCACCTGGTCGCCGAGCAGCGCCCCGAACTGCTGCCGGAGGTCGTGAAGTTCGTCAAGGCCAAGAAGCAGGCGGCGGCCCTCCTGGAGAGGAAGGGCCGCCGGGTGTACCTGGCCTACCCGCACTTCCGGGACCGCGCCGCGGGCGTCCCCGACTCCGTCTACCTCGCCGAGCCCCGGGAGGCCCGGGCCTTCCCCGGCTACCGCGAGGGCGGCGTCGACACGTTCATGCGCCGGGCGGTGCGCAAGGCGCGGCGGGTCATCAGCTCACGGGAGGTGAGGCACGCGGCCTGACCGCGCCTGCCGACGCTCAGCGCGGTGCGGTCCTGCCGCGGCTCAGCGCGGCGCGGTCGGCACCTCCGCCGCCGTGCGCTGACCGGGCACCGCGGCCAGCCGCTCCGCCACCCGGGCCCGGTGGTCCCGGGCCTCCCCGCACAACGCCCGGACGGCGTCGTTGAAGCGCTCCTGCGACGACGGCTCCGCCGGGCCCAGCAGGCGCAGCTTCAACTCCGCGCGCGCCTCGGCCAGTTCGTCGTTCTCCGGGTGCCGGACCGTCTCCAGCAGGCCCGGCACCCCGGCGGCGTCGGGGGTCAGCACCGTCGCCGCCACCACCGTCGGGAACGCCGTACGGAAGGCGTCCTCGGGCAGACCGCTGGTGTTGGCCACCGCGTACGGCTTCTCGCTCGCCAGGAAGTCGCTGATCACGCTCGACACATCACTGATCAGCAGGTCGGCCACGTTGAAGCAGGAGTACAGCGTGGGCCGGGCGTCCGTGATGATCTGGTGCTCGCCCTCCGGCAGCGAGGCCCAGTACGCCTCCTCCCACGCTGCCGTCGCGCGCGCCACCGCCGCCGCCCGGCCCGGCTCCGGCGCGGACTGCACCAGCATCCGCTCCACGGTGTCGGCCCCGGCCCGGAAGACCGACGTCGTGAGCCGGTCCAGCTCGGCGGCGCAGCGGGCGAGTCCCGTGGTGTCCGAGGGGCTCGTCGCCACCTGCTCCCGGTTGGCCGCCCGGATCAGCTCCCGGATCCGCAGATCGGCCGCGCCCGCGCGCGGGTCCACCGAGCCCGTCAGCGGATGCGGCTTGTACAGCAGCCGTACGCCCGGGTCCGCGAGCAGCGCCCGCACCAGGTTCTCGCCGGCCGCGATCACCGACGTGTTGCCGGGGTTGCCGTCCCAGCCCTCCCAGGTCGGCGCGTACAGCACGGTCGTGCGCGTCCCGGCCGGCGGCCCCGCGTACGGCAGCACGCCGTCCAGCTGGGGGCGGCCCGTCTCCACCACGTCCTTGTCCTCGACCCCGACCTCGGCCAGGGCGTACCGCTCGCGTGCGGCGGGACCGGCCACCCACACCTCGTCGTACGCCTTCGCGTAGGGGTTGCAGGAGGAGAGCTTGTCGCTCTCGCCGTGGTTGACGAAGGTGTGCTTGATCGTGGGGATGCGCAGTACCTGGGAGGTCTTGCCGGAGTTCGACGGGTGGATGAGGACCTGGAGCGTGGAGTGCTCCAGGCGCATCAGCGTCGACACCTTCGGCAGGCACACGATCGGGATGTCCGTCGCGGCGATCTTCTGCACCATGAACCGCTCGCGCAGCACGATGACCGGCCTGCCTTCAAGACCGGCGAGCGGCTCCAGCCACATGTTCGCCTGGTAGGCCGAGGAGGCACCGCCGGAGAAGTACAGCCCGACGGTCGGCCGGTAGGAGGCCAGCCACCCGTCGAACCAGTCGAGCACCTCCTGCTCGCCGGCCGGACGACGGCCCGGCAGCAGCCGCAGGAGCAGCACGCCGAGGCCCGCCAGCCCGAGGGCGAGGGACAGGGCGATGCCTGCGGCCGCGTACACCGGCCGGTCGCCCGGCGCGCTGGCCAGCAGTCCGGCCGTGGCCGGCAGGCCGAACACCAGCAGCCGGTGCCCGGGGCGGCGCAGCAGCACGGACGGGGCGGGGGACAGCCGCAGCGCCGAGGCGTCGATGTTCCGGGTGACCACCGGCAGGGTGCGGGTGCGGCGCACCAGCACGGAGACGGCCTGGATCGCGCAGTGCAGCACGTAGAAGACGAGCAGCCCGGCCACCAGCGGGGCGTACACCGTCTCCCGGTCCTGCTCGCCCAGCCGCAGCAGGGCCACGACCAGCAGCAGGTCACGCAGGACGTGGCGCACGGTGATGTCCGCGTGTGACTTGGCGAACAGCGACAGCACCCCGCGCTGCCAGCGGTAGAGGACACCCTCGGTGGCCAGGGAGACGACCGTCGCGGCGATCAGCAGCGGAACGTCGGGCAGCAGCGCCGCGACCGCCTGCGCGGCGAACGCGGCGGCCAGGACGACGGTGACCAGCCCCTTGAGAAGGGCCTGCGGGCGGGGGAGAGGTACGGGCACTGCGGTCACTCCAGGAGCGTCGGGTCGGCGCAGGTCGGCCGTCCGGGTTAACGCGCGGCGGCCTCCTGACGACACGCGCGTGTCGTCAGGGTGTGGGGGGCGGCCGCCTTCGCGTGTCGTCGGACCGTAGCGGAAGGCGGCGTTCCTGTCGTGGGTGGGGCCGGGAAAAGAAGATCGGATTTCCGGCGCGCGGCGGGACCGGACGAGGGCGACCGCCGTCCCGTGACACGGGCGGCACCGTCCGTAACGTGGACCGGCGCCACGCCACCCCCGGCCGTCCCGTAGATTTCCTGGTGAGAGTGTCAATCGACGCGAGGGGACGGACGGCGACGTGGCAGGGGCAAGACAGGCCGTGGGCGAGGCCCGCAGGATCGTCGTCAAGGTCGGGTCCTCCTCGCTCACCACCGCCTCGGGCGGCCTGGACGCGGACCGCGTGGACGCGCTCGTCGACGTCCTCGCCAAGGTCCGCAGCGGCGGCGAGCGCGAGATCGTCCTGGTCTCCTCGGGTGCCATCGCCGCCGGCCTCGCCCCGCTGGGCCTGCGCCGCCGCCCCAAGGACCTCGCCCGGCAGCAGGCCGCCGCCAGCGTCGGCCAGGGCCTGCTGGTCGCCCGCTACACCGCCTCCTTCGCCCGCTACGGCGTCCGCGTCGGGCAGGTCCTGCTGACCTCCGACGACATGAGCCGCCGCTCGCACCACCGCAACGCCTCGCGCACCCTGGACAAGCTGCTCGCGATGGGCGCCTTCCCGGTCGTCAACGAGAACGACACCGTCGCCACGGACGAGATCCGCTTCGGCGACAACGACCGCCTCGCCGCCCTCGTCGCCCACCTCGTCCACGCCGACCTGCTGGTCCTGCTGTCCGACGTGGACGGCGTCTACGACGGGGACCCCGCGAGACCCGGCACCTCCCGCATCGGCGAGGTGCGCGACCCCGCCGACCTCGCGCACGTCGAGATCGGCAGCACCGGCAAGGCCGGCGTCGGCACCGGCGGCATGGTCACCAAGGTCGAGGCCGCCCGGATCGCGGCCGCCGCCGGCGTCCCCGTCGTCCTCACCAGCGCCATCCACGCCGCCGACGCCCTGACCGGCCAGGACACCGGCACCTACTTCCACCCCACCGGCAAGCGCTCCGCCGACCGGCTGCTGTGGCTCCAGCACGCCTCCACCCCGCAGGGCGCACTGACCCTGGACGACGGCGCCGTGCAGGCCGTGGTGGACCGCCGCAAGTCGCTGCTGCCGGCCGGCATCGCCGCCGTCGAGGGCGAGTTCAGCGCCGGCGACCCGGTCGAGCTGCGGGACGGCACGGGGCACGCGGTGGCCCGCGGGCTGGTCAATTTCGACGCCAAGGAGATCCCCCGGCTCATCGGCCGCTCGACCCGGGAACTGGCCCGCGAACTCGGACCCGCGTACGAACGCGAGGTCGTACACAGGGACGACCTGGTGGTTCTGCACCCGTAATGTGTCGAAACGTCCGCCCCCGGTGGTGGACGTTCCGCAAAACCGCCACGCGATCCCTTGCGGCCTGCTCAACTTTGTCTCGGGGAACTGTTCCGCAGCAGCGCCACGTGCAGAAGGAGGCCGTCGTGCGACGAGTGCGCCCTGGGACTCAGGCGTCCCGCGGTGGTGCCGGCTCCCGCGCGGCCGGTGAGGAGCGCGCCCTGACGAGCGTGGCGGCCGGGGACCGGTTCCAGGGCGAGGAATCCGGCGACACCCCGCGCCTGTGGCACGTCACCCTCAGCGTCTCCGGCAAGGAGGCCCCGCTCCCGGAGGTCCGGCGCGCCCTGGAACAGCTCGCCCACGACCATCCCTTCTTCCTGACCAGCCGGTACGCCGTCGACCACGCGGAGATCCGCTACTGGGAGGAGGCCCGCGACCTGCACGACGCGGCCGCCGTCGCCCTGCGCCTGTGGGGCGAGCACCGGCAGACCGCCGGGCTGCCGCCCTGGGAGATCGTGGGCCTGGAGGTCATCGATCGCGTGACCTACCACCAGCGCATCGCCGAGGGGTACGGACCGCCACCGGCGTCCCCGGTCGGCGTGCACCCGTTTTGACCCGTTCCACGAAGTGTCTCGCGCTGTGGAACGAACGATGAACCGAGCCGCCCGGCGCACTACCCTTCCTTCATGACCACGCTCTCTCCGTACGACTCCATGTCCCCGGTCACCGAGGCCGCCTACCGCGCCAAGGCCGCGGCGGCGACCCTCGCGCCGCTGCCCCGGGCCGAGAAGGACGACGCGTTGCTCGCCATCGCGGACGCGTTGGAGGTCCGTGCGAGTGAGGTGGTCGAGGCCAACGCCAAGGATGTCGCCAAGGCCCGCGAGGCCGGCATGAGCGAAGGCATGATCGACCGGCTCGCGCTCACCCCCGAGCGGATCCGTGCCATCGCCTCCGACGTGCGCGACGTCGCCGCGCTGCCCGACCCGGTCGGCGAGGTCGTCCGCGGCTCCACGCTGCCCAACGGCATCGACCTGCGCCAGGTCCGCGTGCCGCTCGGCGTCGTCGGCATCATCTACGAGGGCCGGCCGAACGTCACCGTCGACGCCGCCGCCCTGTGCCTGAAGTCCGGCAACGCGGTCCTGCTGCGCGGCTCCTCCTCGGCGTACCAGTCGAACTTCGCCCTCGTGCGCGTCCTGCGCGACGCCGTGGGCGGGGCCGGGCTGCCCGCCGACGCCGTCCAGCTGGTCCCCGGTGAGAGCCGCGACAGCGTGCGCGAGCTGATGCGTGCCCGCGGCCTGGTCGACGTGCTCATCCCGCGCGGCGGCGCCTCCCTGATCAACACGGTCGTCCAGGAGTCCGTCGTCCCGGTCATCGAGACCGGCACCGGCAACTGCCACGTCTACGTCGACGCACAGGCCGACCTCGACATGGCCGTCGAGATCCTGATCAACTCCAAGGCCCACCGGGTCGGCGTCTGCAACGCCGCCGAGACCCTCCTGGTCCACCAGGACATCGCCGCGGAGTTCCTGCCCCGCGCCCTGGACGCCCTCGCGGAGGCCGGGGTCACCGTGCACGCCGACGAGCGTGTGCAGGCCCACGCCAAGGACTCCAAGGCCACCGTGGTCGAGGCGACGGCCGAGGACTGGGAGACCGAGTACCTGTCGTACGACATCGCCGCCGCGGTCGTGGACTCGCTGGACAAGGCCGTCGAGCACATCCGGCTGTGGACCTCCGGCCACACCGAGGCCATCGTGACGACCTCCCAGCAGGCCGCCCGCCGCTTCACCCAGCTGGTCGACTCGACCACGGTCGCCGTGAACGCCTCGACCCGGTTCACCGACGGCGGCCAGTTCGGCTTCGGCGCCGAGATCGGCATCTCGACGCAGAAGCTGCACTCCCGCGGCCCCATGGGCCTGCCGGAGCTGACCAGCACGAAGTACATCGTCACCGGCGACGGGCACATCCGGCGCTGACCCGTTCGGCGTAAGGCGGTATGCGGGCCGGCGCATAGATGTGCCGGCCCGGGCGGGGCAGGCGCGTCGGTGCGAGGCGGGGGTGAACCGGGCCGGCGTGCGCCCTCACGGACCCCGTGGGAGCCGTCTCGACCGGTGGATGAATTTCCATACCGTCTGCCCAAAATGACCCCCCAGGTCTACTCTGGATGCGTGCCGGAGGACGTGGGGGGCACGCCGTTTCCGGACGGCCGGGAGCCCGACGACGACCACGACCGCGGGGTGTCGGACGAAGAGTTCGCCTCCGTGGTCTTCGACGAGGCCTTCGTACGGGCGGCCGTGGTGCACGAGCCGACCGCGGTGGAGCGCCTCCTGGCCGCGGCCCAGGCGAGAGCCGAGGCCTCCGAGGCGGAGGCGCGCCGCGCCCACACCAGAGGCGAGCGGTTCGACGACGGATACGGTTCGGACGACCGCGGCGGTTTCGGCCGTGACCCCGACCTCGACGAGTTCGACGACCCCGACGTCGTCGAGGACCACTACAGCGGCACCGGGCCGTACTCCAAGCAGGTCCGCTGGCACCGCCCCGTCGCCTGGATGCTCGCCCTGGTGATGGGCATCGGCATGGTCGCGCTGGCCTTCACGGCGGTCTACCGGGGAGCGTCCTCCAACCGCGACGAGCCGGCGCCGCCGCCCGCCTCGACCGGGCTGGAACAGGGCGGCGGAGCCTCCCCCTCGGCCTCCGCCGACTACTCCCAGCCCGCCGTCTCGGTGATCCCCCGCAGCCCGTGACCGGAACCCGCCCATCTTGGTGAGAACCTGTCAGAACTTGTGGCGTAGCGGGGCGTTTACCCGAGCTTCCGGCGACCTACCCTGAAGATATGGGCGGGCCTGGAAACCCACCTGAGGGGACTCCCGAGGGCGCCCCCGGAGGTGGCGAGGACGAGTACCGATCCGTCGTCTTCGACGAGTCGTTCGTCCGTGCTGCCCGCCTCCAGGAGTTCTCCGCGCAGGAGCGCATCGCCGACCACGCGCCCGCCGTGCGGCGCCGCCCACCCCTGCGCCGGGGGCTGTCCCGGCAGGCCCTCGTCCTCGTCCTGCTGATCGCCGTCGCCTTCGGCACCGCGATCTACATGGGCGTACGGCACCCCTACCAGACCCCTGCCGCCCGGGAGCCCGTCGAGCCCCTGCGGATGACCGTCATCCCCCTCGCCCCCGAGGGCAAGGTGCCCGGCACGGCCGACCTGGAGTACCTGTACGAGCACAGCCCCGCCGCACAGTTCAGGACCGGCGCGGAGGGCGTGCCGCTGCCCGCCTCGCGGCGCACCGCGCACTTCTCGGACAGCCAGGTCGTGAGCGCCCTGACCACCGCCAAGGACTACATCGTCCGGTCGGCCCTCGACCCGGAGGTGCTCACGGGCGGTGAGGTCCGGGCCGTCCGCGTGCTGCTCGACCCCGACCAGCTGGAACAGTTCGACCAGAGCTTCGCCCGCCCCACCGCCGACGGACGCCACGCCCCCACCGGCTGGCTCGTGCGCTTCGACCCCGCGCGCGCCGAGCTCGCCGACCGCAAGGTCCGGGTCCAGGGCACACTCCAGGCCGCAGAGGCCGACTCGTCCACGCTGGAGGTCACGGCCGATCACACGTTCGTGTACGCGCTGCGGCCGGCCGGGGCCGGAGACAGAGACGAGGTGTCCCTGTTCACCCTCCGGCGCGAGCTGCACTTCCGTTTCGACCGGGACGACCTGCGGCTGCACCAGGCCCAGCTCGTCGTCTCCTACGTCCAGGCCGGCCCGCTCTCCTGCGCGGAGGACTCCACGAACCACCTCCGGCCCCTCCTCGCCGGCCAGACGGCCAAGGAGGGCGGCCCCGCGGGCACCGACCCCTACGCCACGGGCAGCGCGACGGCCCTGTGCGGCTCCCTGGCGACGAGCGCCCAGCCGAAGGTCTGAGGAGGCCCGGAAGGGGTCAGCTCCCGTCGCGCGGCGGCCGGTCGTCCCCCGAGGGGCCGGGCGAGTCCGACTCCGGGCCCTGGGGCGGCTTCGGGGAGGAGTTCGTGAAGCCGCCGAAACCGCGGCGGACCCGGTCGCCCAGGTCACCGGCGCCGCCCGCGAGGTCCGTGACCAGCTTCATCAGCGGGTCCTTGGAGCTCTTCACATGGGTGCTGTAGTGGTTCGCCGAATCCCGCCAGGAGTCCCGGACCGAGGTGTCCTTGTCCTCCTCGCGCCGCGGGTAGTGGCCGTCCATGATCCGCTGGTAGTCCCGCGACTCCGCCCACTTCTTCAGCTCGGCCGCCCGCACGGTGGTGAAGGGGTGGGAGCGGGGCAGCACGTTCAGGATCTTCAGCACGGAGTCCCGCAGGTCGCCCCCGGCCTCGTACTCCTCGGCCTGGGCGAGGAACGCGTCCACGTTCATCTCGTGCAGGTGGTTGCCGCCCGCGATCTTCATCAGACCCCGCATCGAGGCCTGCAGGTCCTGCCCCACCAGCAGCCCCGCGCGGTCCGCGGACAGCTCCGACTTGCGGAACCACTCCCGCAGCCCGGTCACGATCGCCATGATCGCGAGGTTGCCCAGGGGGATCCAGGCGACCCGGACGGCGAGGCTGGTCAGGAACAGCAGGATCGTCCGGTAGACGGAGTGCCCGGACAGCGCGTGCCCCACCTCGTGCCCGACGACCGCCCGCATCTCCTCCTCGTCGAGCAGCTCGACCAGGCCGGTCGTGACGACGATGATCGGCTCGTCCAGGCCGATGCACATCGCGTTCGGCTGCGGATCCTGGTTCACGTACATCGGCGGGACCTTCTCCAGGTCCAGGATGTAGCAGGCGTCCCGCAGCATCACGTTCAGGTGGGCGAACTGCTGGTCCGACACCCGTACGGAGTCGGACAGGAACAGCAGCCGCAGACTGCGCTCGGGCAGCAGACCGCTGAGCGCCTTGAACACCGTGTCGAACCCGCTGAGCTTGCGCAGCGCCACCAGGGCGGAGCGGTCGGCCGGGTGCTCGTACGTACGCGAGGAGATCCCGGGGAAGCGCCTGCGCTGCCTGCTCGGCACGTGCTCGTGCCCGTTGTGCTCGTGGCCGTCGGACATGTCTTCCCCCATGCGTCTCATGTGACCTTTGCGGCCCCTTGTGCGGCCTTTTGCTTCCCCGAGGCAGAGCCCAGCCTAGGCGGAGTTACGGTGGTCGGGCAGTACAGCGAAGGAGACCACCGCCATGGAGCACCACCCCGCATCCGCCTGGCTCGCCGAGGCCGCGAGCGCCGCCGAGCGGCAAGGGGGGCCGGGGATGCTGCGGTACGTACTGCTCGTGATGATCGTGGGCTGTGTGCTGACCGCGTGGTTCCTGCTGCGTGGCTACAGACGGAAGGACGACTGAGGCCACACGAAGGTTCCCCACCGGGCCCCGGGACCGGCCCGGCGGCGGCACGTGTGACCGCCCGCGGGACGAACAGGCGGAGTCGGGGTGATCGCGCGGCGGGCGCCCGCTTACGATGAGCCGACGTCTTTAACCCGCCCACACGCGATAGGTCCTGCCGAAGATGAGCTTCCACAGCACCGCTGCCCAGTTGGTCACCCTCGCCGCCGAGGGCGGAGAGCACGGCGGAAACCACGAGAGCCTCAACCCCTACCTCACCGGCGGTGGCGCGCTCTTCATCCTGCTGCTCCTGCTGTGGATCACCACCCGCTTCAACCGCGACCGCTGAGACCGGCGGGGCATCCCGCCGAGGATGCCCGGGGGACCACGGGGGCGGCCGGAGCCCTCAGACAGGGCCGGTAGGGTCTGCACGCATGGGAGAGCAGGACATGCCTACCGGTCCGGCGAACGAGACGCCGCACGACCCGGCACAGGACACGGCGAGCGGAACCGAGCGACACTCGGAGCCCCGCCGTGCCTCCGCGGCGGCCGGCGGGAGCGACGGTTCCCGCACGAGCACGTCGCGGCCGGGCAAGCGCCGCCTCGGCGTCATGGGCGGCACCTTCGACCCGATCCACCACGGGCACCTGGTGGCGGCCAGCGAGGTCGCCGCCGCGTTCCACCTCGACGAGGTGGTCTTCGTCCCGACCGGCCAGCCCTGGCAGAAGAGCCACCGCAGCGTCTCGCCGGCCGAGGACCGCTACCTGATGACGGTCATCGCGACCGCCGAGAACCCGCAGTTCTCCGTGAGCCGCATCGACATCGACCGCGGCGGCCCCACGTACACCGTGGACACCCTGCGCGACCTGCGCGCGCTCAACCCGGACACGGACCTGTTCTTCATCACCGGCGCCGACGCGCTCGCCCAGATCCTCACCTGGCGGGACAGCGAGGAGCTGTTCTCCCTGGCGCACTTCATCGGAGCCACCCGGCCGGGCCACCACCTGGACGACTCCGGGCTCCCCGAGGGCGGTGTCTCGCTGGTGGAGGTCCCCGCCCTGGCCATCTCCTCCACCGACTGCCGCGCGAGAGTCGCCAAGGGCGATCCGATCTGGTACCTGGTGCCGGACGGAGTCGTGCGCTATATCGACAAGCGCGAGCTGTACCGCGGCGAGTGAGCCGAGAGGGGCACCGGTGAACGACCGATACGACGCGGGGGCCGCGGACCACGGCGCCGACCAGTACGAGCTCGTCGGCTACGACGAGTATGGTCAGCCTGTCTACCGGCAGGTCCGGCCCCAGCAGACCCAGCAGCAGACGTACGACCCGTACGCCCAGCAGACCCAGCCGTACGGCCAGGGCTACGGTTACGACCCGTACGCGCAGCAGGGCACGCAGCCGCCCGCCTACGACTACGGCGCCCACGACCCCTACGCCACCGGCTCGCACCAGGGCGGCGGCCCCGCGCCGGGTACCGCGTACGACCCCTACGGCCAGGCCACCGCAGCCGGAGCCTCCGGCCGGGGCCCCCGCGCCGAACAGACCGCGCAGCAGACCGCCCACATCCCGCAGCAGGCCGGCCCGGCGCACGACCGGGAAGCCCCCGCCGAACCGCAACGGGAGTACCACACCGAGCAGTTCGCCTTCGTCGAGGAACCGGACGCCAACTCCGAAGACGTCATCGACTGGCTGAAGTTCACCGAGAACCGCACCGAGCGCCGCGAGGAGGCCCGGCGCCGGTCCCGCAGCCGGATCGTCGCCCTGGCGGTCGTGCTCGCGCTCGTGGCGGCCGGCGGTGTCGGCTACCTCTGGTACGCGGGGAAGCTGCCCGGGCTGTCCTCCGAGGGCTCCGCGACCGGCTCCGCGACGGCCGCGGGCGCCCAGAAGCGCGACGTGATCGTCGTCCACCTGCACGACATCAAGGGCGACGGCACCGCCACGGCGCTCCTGGTCGACAACACCACCACCCAGCGGGGCACCACCGTCCTGCTGCCCAACTCGCTCGCTCTGACCAGCGACGACGGCACCACGACCACCCTGGCCAAGTCGGTCGAGGACGACGGTTCCGACGGCACCCGCGACGCGCTCGACACGGTCCTCGGCACCGACATCGAGGGCACCTGGCGCCTGGACACCCCCTACCTGCAGAACCTCGTCGACCTCGTCGGCAACATCGACGTCGACACCGACACCGACGTCCCCGACCCCACCGCCGGGAAGAAGGGCACCGCCCCCCTGGTCAACAAGGGCCGGGACCAGACCCTCAGCGGCAAGATGGCCGTCGCCTACGCCACCTACCGCGCCCCCGGCGAGGCCCAGGACGCCCAGCTGGAGCGCTTCGGGCAGGTCCTGCACAGCGTGCTGCGCAAGCTGTCCTCCGACCCGCAGGCCGCGACGACCACGATCCAGACGCTCCAGCAGATCCTCGATCCGTCCCTCACCGACAAGGACCTCGGCACCTTCCTCGCCGGTCTCTCCGACCTCGCCAAGGGCGGCGACTACAAGACCGACCTGCTGCCCGTCCGGAGCGACGGCACGCTCAGCGCCCGGACCGGCGCCGGGATCGTCAGGAACGTCCTCGGCGGCACCGCCAAGAGCCCCGACAAGGACGCCGCCGTCAGTGTCTCCGTCCAGAACGCCACCGGCGTCAAGGACAACACCGAAAAGGCCCGCGTCGTACTCCTCAACGGCGGCTTCACCTTCCTGGAGGGCGGCACCGGCACGGCCCGCACCACCTCCGAGGTCGTCTACGCCGACGCCGCCGACAAGGCGAACGCCACCGAGGTCGCCAAGACCCTGGGGCTGCCCGCGGGCTCCGTGACCAAGGGGAAGATCTCCGGGAGCGCCGACGTCTCCGTCGTCCTCGGCCAGGACTACAAGCCGTCGTCCGACTAGACGGCGGGAGGGCGCCCCCACGTGATCGCCGTTATCGCGTAGGGGGCGCACGGCGGTCCGTGAGACCCTTGGTGGCAAGTGTCCGCCGACCGAAAGCCTTGCAGTGACCGTGACCGACCGCTCTCACGAGCTGATCAACACCGCCGCCCAGGCGGCCGCCGACAAGCTGGCCCACGACATCGTCGCCTACGACGTCAGTGACGTGCTGTCCATCACGGACGCCTTCCTGCTGGCCTCCGCGCCCAACGACCGCCAGGTCAAGGCGATCGTCGACGCGATCGAGGAGCGCCTCTCGAAGGAACTCGACGCCAAGCCGGTGCGCCGCGAGGGCGACCGCGAGGCCCGCTGGGTGCTCCTCGACTACGTCGACATCGTCGTCCACGTGCAGCACAGCGAGGAGCGTGTCTTCTACGCCCTGGAGCGGCTGTGGAAGGACTGCCCCGAGCTCGAACTGCCCGAGGAGGCCAAGGCCACCCGCGGCAAGGCCGAGGAGCACGCCAAGCTCCGCGCGGCCGAGGAGGCGGCGGAGCTGGACGGTGACTGGCGGTGACCTCCTTCAGTGAGGCGTCCGCCGGGAAGGGCCGGGGCCGTCGCATCATCCTGTGGCGGCACGGCCAGACCTCGTGGAACGTGGAGCGCCGCTTCCAGGGCAGCACGGACGTCGAGCTGACCGAGACCGGTCTGGCCCAGGCCCGCCGCGCCGCCCGGCTGCTCGCCTCCCTGAAGCCGGACGCGATGGTCGCCTCCGACCTCCGGCGCGCCGCGGCCACGGCCGCCGAGCTCGCCCTGCTCACCGGCCTCGACGTCACCCACGACGAGGCGCTGCGCGAGACCTACGCGGGCGTCTGGCAGGGCCTGACGCACGAGGAGATCATCGCCCGGTACGGCGACGAGTACGCCGCGTGGAAGCGCGGTGAGCCCGTACGCCGCGGCGGCGGCGAACTGGAGACCGAGGTCGCCGACCGCGCCGCCCCCGTGGTGCTCCGGCACGCGGAGAAGCTCCCCGAGGACGGCACGCTCGTCGTGGTCAGCCACGGCGGCACGATCCGCACCACGATCGGCCGCCTGCTGGGTCTCGATCCCCGCAACTGGGAGAGCCTCGGCGGACTCTCCAACTGCTGCTGGTCCGTGCTCGGCGAAGGCGCCCGCGGCTGGCGCCTGCTGGAGCACAACGCCGGCACCCTGCCGGAACCGGTGCTCGGCGACGACGACTGACCCCGGATTTCACTTTCCGGCAGGTCGCAGGCTAAAGTTCTTCTTGTTCGCCCCGCCCGGCGGGGACGATCCGAGGGGCTATAGCTCAGTTGGTAGAGCGCCTGCATGGCATGCAGGAGGTCAGGAGTTCAATTCTCCTTAGCTCCACGTCAAGATCCCGTTCCCGCGCAGGGGGCGGGATTTTTCGTGCTCCGGCTTGAGTCACTCGGCCTGGCTGAGGCGTATACCTCTACGGCCCCCGCCGGGTGCCGTGTCCGGACTGGTACTGAGGCGTCGCTGACCGTATTGGTCCGGCCGTGGCAGAATCAAACGGCCGGAAGGGGGCGCGGCCCGACGGGAGGAGTAGCGATGCCTGCGAGCATCCGCGAGGAGGTCGACCACCTCCTCGGAGCAGCGGTCACACGGGACATGTCCACCCGCCTCAGCTGCCCTTCCTGCGGTTCCGCGCACGTGGCCCAGATGCTCGGCGACAACGGCGGGGTTTCCTACGTGTGCACGGCCTGCGGCCACAGCTGGAGCTGATCGATGGGTGCACACAGGCGGAAGTGCGACTGGTGCGGCAGTGGGACTCCGATCGTCCGCGACATGGAACCGATCAACCCCGACTACCAGTACTGGTGCGAGGAATGCGCGCGGGCGCTGATCATAAAGGGCGACCCGATCGAGACGTACCGCGAGTTGGAGGGCGAGCCGATCTACGGCCGGCTTCTGGAGGAGCACTGCACGCTCAAGCGGTTCTACTCGTTCGTCACGGCATAACGGGCATTTCGGGCGAAGCGAAACCGATTTGGTGTTGGGGCTGATGGGCCAGTAATGTTGGCTTCGCCGCCGGGGAAACCCGGAGGAGCACTGGCAAGGGGCTATAGCTCAGTTGGTAGAGCGCCTGCATGGCATGCAGGAGGTCAGGAGTTCAATTCTCCTTAGCTCCACAGAAGTTGAGAAGGCGGGACATCCAATCGGATGGCCCGCCTTCTTGTCGTGGGTATGCGAACGGCGGGCCCCCTGGGAGGGAGCCCGCCGTACGTGTGCTCAGCGGCCGAGAGCGCGGCGGCCGCGGCCCTGGGAGAGGACCGGCAGGTTGCGGGACGGCGCGCCCGGCGCGCCCGCCTCCTCGATGCGCAGCGCCAGTGCCGGGCAGCGGCGCACCGCGCGTAGAGCCTTCGCCTCGGCGTACCGCGGCACCTGCGCCTGCGCCACGGTCGGGAAGCCGTCGGCCCCCAGCTGGAACACCTCCGGAAGGATGTCCGCACACAGCCCGTGGCCCCGGCACAGCGTCCAGTCGACGTAGATCTTCTGGCGGCTGGGGCCGTTCTCCTCGGACTCGCCGCCGCCCGGGATGCCCGTCGGGGCCCTGCCGCCCTCGAAGAGCGGCAGAACGCCCTCCACGGGCCGTCCGCAGCCGTTGCCGAGGACGTGGGCGGCCAGGTCGTCGGTGAAGGCCTTGATGGTCGACTCGATGAACATCGCGGAGCCGTCCGGGTGCGAGCACGCGCCGCGCCGCTTCACGTTCTTGGCGACCTGCTTGAGGGCCTCCAGGGCGGCCGGCCCGCCGCCGTTGAGGATGTCCTCCAGGCCGCGCGCCGCGGCCGGCAGGCCGAGGTAGCAGGGGCCGCACTGGCCGGCGCTCTCCTCGGCCAGCCACTGCGCCACCCGCAGCGACTCGCCCAGCGGGCAGGTGTCCTGAGTGATCGGCAGAATCGCGCCGGCGCCGAGCGCGCCGCCCACGGCGTCCAGGGAGTTGCGGGAGACGATCGCCTCGTTGACGGTCGCCGCGTCGATCCACTTGCCGTGGTAGCCGCCGGTGAGCACGCCCTGGGGTACCGGCGGTGCGCCGGCGAGTTGCAGGACGTACCGCAGGGGCACGCCCGTCGGGACCTCGATCACCATGGGGCGGGCGACCGCACCGGAGACCGTGAGCATGACGGTGCCCGGCTCGTCGTACAGGCCGGTGTTGCCGTAGCGCTCCGGGCCGATGCGGGCGGCGATGGCCAGCTGGGCGAAGGTCTCGGCGTTGGACAGCAGGGTGGGCGCGCCGCCGACGCCGTTCTGCGAGGCGCTGACCTTGCGGCCGGGCGGGATGGCCGGCCCGCCGTCGATCGAGCGGATCAGCGACGCGGCCGCACCGGTGACCATGCGGACGGGGTTGCGCTGCACCCGCGCGCGCAGCGCCGAGCGGCGGCCGTTGTTGAGGCCGCGTTCGGCGAGCGCGGCCTCCATGGAGCGCTGGGTCGACTCACGGGTGACCCCCACCACGAGCGTGCGGGCACCCAGGGCCTCGGCGCACAGCAGGGCACCGTCCAGGATGAGATGGGGAGCACGGTTGATCAGCACCGTGTCCTTGCGGCAGGCCGGTTCGTCCTCGCTGCCGTTCACGACGACGACCGGCCGGACGCCGCGCTTGATCGCCGCTTCGGCGACCGAGCGCAGCTTCTTGTGGAAGGGGAAGCCCGCGCCGCCGCGGCCCTTCAGGTTGATGCGTTCGGCGAGTTGAGCGAGCTGCTCGCCGCCCATCGGTTCGAGCGGCCCGTGCACCTTGAGGTGCATGGGCAGATCGAGCCGGTCGACAAGGTCGAAACCCGACGTGAGCTGAGGAAGACCGACGACGCGGACTTCGGGTACGTCGGGCAGGGCCTCGTTCACTTAAAGCCTCCGGAAGGCGTGTTCCAAGGTTCGCCCGATCCCGGAGCGTCGAAGTCATAGGACGCACCGGGGGTTGTTTCAGTGGCGGGACCGCTGTTGTACGTGTCGTTCGGGTAGTACGTGTCGTAGACGGCATTCGTCTCACCCGTGTCGTACACGTCACTCGATCCGTAACCGGCGGCGCCTGGATTGCCATAGGCCGGGATGCTTTGTCCGGTGTCCTGGAGGGGGTCGTAGGGCGGGATGTTGAAGCCCGTGTCCTGGAGCGGGTCGTAGGCGGACGGCGGGGCCTCACCGACCGGCGGCGGGGACGGGATCGGCCAGTTGCCCGAGGTGCTGGAGGGGCCGTCCACGGTCGGGATGGTCTCGGTGGGCTGGAGGTCCAGCGGCAGCTGCATGCTGGTGGCCGGCCCGGGGGCGAAGGCCTGCCGGCCCTGGGGCGGGCCCGAGACGGCTCGGTAGGCGGCGGCGAAGCCGTTCGCCGGTTCCTTGGCCGCGGGGCGTTCCGCCTTCTCGTACAGCGGCCCGGACGGGGACGCCGAGGCGCGCGCGGGTGCCTCCCGGCCGTCGTAGCCGGGCAGCGCGGAGCCGCCGCCGGCCCGGGCCCGGCTCTCCTCGAGGTCCCTGCGACCCAGGCCCTCACCGGGCCCGATCAGCGAGGCGACCTTGTCGGCGACCTGACGCTTGACCTGGCGGGGGGCCGCGCGCAGGGCGAGGGCGCCGCCCACTCCGGCCAGGGCCAGGCAGTACAGGATGAGGAAGACCGGCTTGGCCGCGCGACCCGCGTAGAGCCCGTGGACCAGGGCGGCGCACCAGGCCGGGTAGGCCAGCATGTGCATGGCCCGCCAGCGGGCGGCGACCGGCGCGGGGGACGCGAAGCGGTTGCGCAGCACGCCGGTGATGCCCACGAAGATCATGAGCATGCCTGCCAGGGTGCCCAGGCCGATCAGGAACGACCTGCCCGCGACCAGTTCGTCGTCGGTGAACAGCAGCCCGAAGGGGATCACCGCGGCGACCCACGAGGTGTGGGACAGCGCCAGCTTCACCCCGATGTGGACCAGCAGGAAGGCGATCGAGGCGACGGCCGTGGTCCGGTGCACGGCCTGCGCCAGGATGCGGCGGCGCGCGTCGAGGAGGATCCGGTCCTGGGCCACGAGGCCCCAGATCACGGATGCCGTCAGACACACGAGGGACAACACGCCCGCACCGAAGTTGAGGAACTCGGCGAACGAGTCGTCTGCCGTGGAGTCATGGGGATTCACGACCGGCCTCCCCACGTCCCGGTGGCCGGGGGTGGCGAGCTGATACTGCGATGAGGGTTCATGGGGGCAACTCCGAGCGGTTCGGGAAAGCAGCGGTCCCGCTGCCGAACTCTAAGCGGAGTCATACCGGTGGGTACGAGGTTTGAGTTATTGCGTTGTTATCAAAGGACAATCTGGCTGCTGCGATGTCCTTTAGTGACTGTTACGCGAAGTAACTATTGACCTTGGTTCAGCTTGGTTGGGCACCGAGACGGCCCCCGGAAGCGCGTCGCGACGCGCTGGGGGCCTGCGGTACCCTAGCGCCATGCGTGCCGTACGCCTTCTGCTTAGCGGGCCGCGCTGATCAGTCCCGGCCACCGGACGAACCGAGTGGCCGGCATCGGCGCGGCGTCCCCTCCTGTGCGAGGGGATTTTTCGTTTCTCGAACCAGACAGCCGCAGGCAGAGACGATCGATGGAGCTTTGAGGATCATGAGCGAGACGAACCCCGCCGCCACCTCCGAGGTGGCGGCGCCGCACCGCTACACGGCCGCCATGGCTGCCGAGATCGAGGCACGCTGGCAGGACTTCTGGGACGCCGACGGCACCTACGCCGCACCCAACCCCAAGGGTGACCTGGCCGGCGCCCCGGAGATCGTCGCCCGCCCCAAGAAGTTCATCATGGACATGTTCCCGTACCCCTCCGGTGCGGGCCTGCACGTCGGCCACCCCCTGGGCTACATCGCCACGGACGTCTTCGCGCGCTTCCAGCGGATGACCGGCCACAACGTCCTGCACACCCTGGGCTTCGACGCCTTCGGCCTGCCCGCCGAGCAGTACGCGGTGCAGACCGGCACGCACCCGCGCGTATCCACCGAAGCCAACATGGAAAACATGAAGTCCCAGCTGCGCCGGCTGGGCCTGGGCCACGACAAGCGCCGGTCGTTCGCCACGATCGACCCGGACTACTACAAGTGGACCCAGTGGATCTTCCTGCAGATCTTCAACTCCTGGTACGACCACGACGCCCGCCGGGCCCGCCCGATCGCCGAGCTGGTCGCCGCGTTCGAGTCCGGTGAGCGGCCCGTACCGGGGCACACGCGCGCGTGGAGCGAGCTGAGCGCCGCCGAGAAGGCCGATGTCCTGGGCGAGTTCCGGCTGGCCTACGCCTCCGACGCGCCGGTCAACTGGTGCCCCGGACTGGGCACCGTGCTGGCCAATGAGGAGGTCACCGCCGAGGGCCGCTCCGAGCGCGGCAACTTCCCGGTCTTCAAGGCCAAGCTGCGCCAGTGGAACATGCGCATCACGGCCTACGCCGACCGGCTGCTGGAGGACCTGGAGGAGCTGGACTGGCCCGAGGCCATCAAGCTGCAGCAGCGCAACTGGATCGGCCGCAGCGAGGGTGCCCGCGTCGACTTCCCCATCGACGGCGAGCGCATCACCGTCTTCACCACCCGCCCCGACACCCTGTTCGGCGCCACCTACATGGTGCTGGCGCCCGAGCACCCGCTGGTGGAGAAGTTCACCCCGGCCGCCTGGCCCGAGGGCACGCACGACGTCTGGACCGGCGGTCACGCGACCCCGGGCGAGGCCGTCGCCGCCTACCGCGCCCAGGCCGCCTCGAAGTCCGACGTGGAGCGCCAGGCCGAGGCCAAGGACAAGACCGGCGTCTTCATCGGCGCGTACGCCACCAACCCGGTCAACGGCGAGCAGGTCCCGGTCTTCATCGCCGACTACGTCCTGATGGGCTACGGCACCGGCGCGATCATGGCCGTCCCGGCCGGTGACCAGCGCGACTTCGAGTTCGCGCGCGCCTTCGAGCTGCCGATCACCTGCATCGTCGAGCCGACCGACGGCCGCGGCACGGACACCTCCACCTGGGAGAACGCCTTCGCGTCGTACGACGCGAAGATCATCAACTCCTCGAACGACGAGGTCAGCCTGGACGGCCTGGGCGTCGTCGAGGCCAAGGCACGCATCACCGAGTGGCTGGAGCGGTCCGGCGTCGGCGAGGGCACCGTCAACTTCCGGCTGCGCGACTGGCTGTTCAGCCGCCAGCGCTACTGGGGCGAGCCCTTCCCGATCGTCTACGACGAGGACGGCATCGCCCACGCGCTGCCCGAGTCGATGCTGCCTCTGGAGCTGCCCGAGGTCGAGGACTACTCGCCGCGCACCTTCGACCCGGACGACGCCGACACCCAGCCCGAGACGCCGCTGTCCCGCAACGAGGACTGGGTGAACGTCACGCTGGACCTGGGTGACGGACGGGGCCCGCGCCCGTACCGGCGCGAGACCAACACCATGCCCAACTGGGCCGGTTCCTGCTGGTACGAGCTGCGCTACCTGGACCCGCACAACTCCGAGAAGCTGGTCGACCCCGAGATCGAGCAGTACTGGATGGGCCCGCGCGAGGGCCAGCCGCACGGCGGCGTCGACCTGTACGTCGGCGGCGCCGAGCACGCCGTGCTGCACCTGCTGTACGCGCGCTTCTGGTCCAAGGTCCTGTACGACCTGGGGCACGTCTCGTCCGCCGAGCCGTTCCACAAGCTGTTCAACCAGGGCATGATCCAGGCCTATGTGTACCGCGACAGCCGTGGCATCGCGGTGCCGGCCGCCGAGGTGGAGGAGCGCGACGGCGCCTACTGGTACCAGGGCGAGAAGGTCTCCCGGCTGCTGGGCAAGATGGGCAAGTCCCTGAAGAACGCGGTCACTCCGGACGAGATCTGCGCCGAGTACGGAGCCGACACGCTGCGCCTGTACGAGATGGCCATGGGCCCGCTGGACGTCTCCCGTCCGTGGGACACGCGCGCGGTGGTCGGCCAGTTCCGGCTGCTCCAGCGGCTGTGGCGCAACGTCGTCGACGAGACGACCGGCGACCTGACGGTGGTGGACACCGAGCCCGACGAGGACACGCTGCGCGCCCTGCACAAGGCGATCGACGGGGTCGGCGGCGACCTGGAGGGCATGCGGTTCAACACCGCCATCGCCAAGGTCACCGAGCTGAACAACCACCTGACCAAGGTGGGCGGGGCCGTGTCCCGCCCGGTCGCCGAGGCCCTGGTGCTGATGGTCGCGCCGCTGGCCCCGCACATCGCCGAGGAGCTGTGGCGCCGGCTGGGGCACACCGCCTCGGTGGTGCACCAGGACTTCCCGGTGGCCGACCCGGCGTACGTGGTCGACGAGACCGTGACCTGTGTCGTGCAGATCAAGGGCAAGGTCAAGGCGCGGCTGGAGGTCGCGCCGTCGATCTCCGACGACGAGCTGGAGAAGGCCGCGCTGGCGGACGAGAAGGTCGTCGCCGCGCTGGGCGGTGCGGGGATCCGGAAGGTGATCGTGCGCGCGCCGAAGCTGGTGAACATCGTTCCGGCGTGATCGCCGGGCGGGCGGACCGCTGCCGGGCGTGCGGACTGCTGCCGGGGTGGGCCCTATGGGTAGGACCCCCTCGGTGGGGTCCTCTCGGGCAGGGCCCCTCGGCGGGGTCCTCCATGGGCGGGGCCCCTCTCCGGGTGGTCCCCTACGGGCAGGTTCGGGGTTTTTCTGGAACTCCGGGCCTGCCGGTTGCGTTTACCGTTGAAGAGCGACGCGAAGCGCCGTGACGTCCTGAGGAGGAGCCCTTGTGGAAGCAGTGATCGTTGTCTTCGCCCTGCTCTTCGTGCTCCTGTTCGGGCTCGGGGCGTACGCCACCGTGAAGGCGGTCGGCGCCGCCAAGCGCGGCGTGGACCGCGGCATCGCCCAGGCCCGCCGCACGGTCGAGGACCACACACTGCGCGCCAAGTCCTTCGCCCAGCCCGGCGCCGCGGGCGAACTCGCGCAGCTCCGGCTGAAGCTGCGCACCTCGATGCGTGCCACGCAGGACGCGCTGCAAGCGGCCGTCACCGAGGACGCGTCCCTGAAGGAGTCCCTCGGCCTCTTCGAACGGCTCAGCGCGCACGGCCACGAGCTGGACGGCGAGCTCAAGCGCCTGGAGTCCGAGCCGGACCGCGCCGCGCTCACCGAGCGGCTGCCCGGGCTGCGCGAGCGCACCGAACGCATCACGCACTCGGCCGAGTCACTGCGCTGGGCGGCCCGCGACCGGACCGGCCGCTTCGCGGACGACGACCTGGACTCGCTCAGCGCCCAGATCGACCTGGAGTCCGGGGCACTGCGGCACTGGACGGCTCCGGAGCCGCACCCCGCGTCCTCGTCCTCGCAGCAGCCGGCGTCCTCGGTGAAGCCCGAGCCCGCCCGGCAGCAGGCCTCGCCGTCGCAGTCCGCGCCGCCTCCGTGGCCCGAGGCGCCCGCCACCGATGCCGCCACGGCCGGGCAGACCTGGCCGGACACCGCGCAGTCCGCCTCCGCGCAGGAGCCGGCGCGGCCCGCCATCACGCCGCCGGCAGCGCGCCCGACCTACCCCTGGCAGAAGAAGCCCCGCCCCGAGAGCACCACTTGATCCGGCCATGCGTGCCGCAGGGCGCAGGGGCCGGACTGCCGCACGGGCGCTACGGCAGGTAACCTCCAGCTCATGTCCCGCCATGTCGCGATCGTCACCGATTCAACGGCCTACCTGCCGACCCGGACGATGGAGCGTCACGGCATCACGGCGGTACCTCTGACCGTGGTCCTCGGCGACCGCGCCCTGGAAGAGGGCACCGAGATCTCGACCCGCGCCCTCGCCCAGGCTTTGCAGAAGCGGCGCCCCGTGACGACCTCGCGGCCCGCTCCCGCGGTCTTCGAGGAGACGTACCGCAAGGTCGCCGAGTCCGGCGCCACCGGCATCGTCTCCCTCCACCTCTCCGCCGAACTCTCCGGCACGTACGACGCGGCCGTCGTGGCCGCACGGCAGTCGCCGGTGCCGGTGCGAGTGGTGGACACCGGCATGATCGCCATGGCGCTCGGGTTCTGCGCGCTCGCCGCCGCGGAGGCCGCGGAGTCGGGCGGGACGGTGGACGAGGCCGTCGCGGCCGCGGAGAAGAAGGCCGCGGGCACCTCCGCCTACTTCTACGTCGACACCCTCGACTACCTGCGGCGCGGCGGCCGTATCGGAGCCGCGCAGGCCCTGTTGGGGTCGGCGCTCGCGGTGAAGCCGCTGCTGCAACTGGCCGACGGCCGTATCGAACCGCTGGAGAAGGTGCGAACGGCGTCCAAGGCGATCGCCCGACTGGAGGAGATCGCGGCCGACCGTGCGGGCAGCGCCCAGGTGGATGTCGCCGTGCACCATCTCGCCGCCCCGGACCGGGCGTCGGCCCTCGCCGACCGGCTGCGGAGGCGGGTGTCCGGGCTGGCCGATCTGCATGTCAGCGAGGTCGGGGCGGTGATCGGGGCACACACGGGGCCCGGGCTGCTGGCAGTTGTGGTTTCGCCCCGGTGAACGTTGCTGGGGAGCTCTTGTCGCCCGTGTGAGGGACGGAGTTGTCCACAACCGGGGGATTGTCCCCGGGAATCGAGCAAGATCATCGCGAGTGGGTCGAGGTGGCCGATCCTCGTCGCATGGCACTTCGATCACGTTCACGTACAGCGACCGCTACCAGTGGGCCGGGCCGCGGGCCGGCGTCCGACGGGCGTGTCCGCCATCGCCGGCACGCGCCTGTCGCACGCGGGCGGACTCACCGGGATCATGCGTCGGCGGAGGAACTCCGGCGGCGTGCAGGGGTGTTGTTCGGTGAGTCGGCCGAGCCGGTGGCGCCTGGCGGGGCGGTTGGGGCGGCAGGGGCGACAGGGGCGGCTGAGCTTGCCGGGTCGGCTGGGTCGGCAGGGTCGGCCGAGCTTGCCTGGTCGGACCTGTCGGCCGGGCCTGCCGGACCGGACCGCCCGGCCGGGCCTCCAGGGCGGGCGGAACCGGTTGAACGGGCAGGGGAGCGGCGGGAGTCGGGGCAAGGGCCGCCAGGGTCACCGGGGCCGCCGGGGTCGCCGGGGCAGCCAGGGCCACCGGGGCTATGGGAACCACCGGGGTCACTGGTGTCACCGGCGTCACCGGGTTCCCTGGGTGTCGAAGAGACACGGCGAGGGCCGGCTGGCGTGGGTTCCTTCTCCGAGTCGGAGGGTGCGGACGATGGCGCGGCGGAGGGAGCCTGGCGGGAGCGGGCCGGGCTCGCGCTGCGGGAGCGGATGCCGCTGTGGTTGCAGTCCAGGTGCGGCCTGGAGCGGCGGAATGTGCTGGCCTTGACGGTGGTGCTCGTCGTCGCAGCGGGTTTCGCCGTGCAGCACTTCTGGGCAGGCCGCTCGCAGACCGTACGGCCGCCGGAGGTGGTGCGGGCGGCGGTGCCGTTCGGGGAGCGGCAGGAGAGCGGACAGGCCGCAGGGGAGCGGGGCCCGGGTGCTGCCGGGGCGCCTGCCGGCGCTCCTTCCGGAGCTGCCCCGGGGGCCGGCAAGGTGGGGGCGGCCGCGATCGTCGTGGATGTCAGCGGCAAGGTCCGCGAGCCGGGGATCCACCGGCTTCCGGCCGGATCGCGGGTCGCGGACGCGCTGCACGCGGCGGGCGGGGTGAAGCCGGGCACGAACACCGACGGGCTCAACCGCGCCCGGTTCCTCGTGGACGGCGAGCAGGTGATCGTCGGGGGACCGGCCCCCGTGGCGGGACCCGGGGGACCCGGGGCGGGCGGGGCGGCCCCTGGCGGCCCGGCCGGTGCGGCTGCGGGCGGGGCGGCAGCCCCGGCGGCTCCCGTCCCGCTCAACACGGCCACCGCGGACCAGCTCGACACGTTGCCGGGTGTCGGCCCGGTGCTCGCCCAGCACATCATCGACTACCGCACACAGCACGGCGGTTTCCGTTCCGTGGACGAACTGCGTGAGGTGGACGGCATCGGCGACCGCCGTTTCGCCGACCTGCGGAACCTCGTACGGCCATGAGGAGCCTTCCCGGCCCGCCGTTCCGGCAGGACGACGCCGTATCCGGGCTCCGGCCGCTGTTTCGGCGGGACGTGGCTGTGTCCGGGCTCCGGCCGATGTTCCGGCGAGACGTGGCTGGGTCCGGGCTCCGGCCGCTGTTCCGGCAGGACGGGGCCGTGTCCGGGATTCGGCCGCCGTCTCCGCAGGACCATGCCGCGTCCGGGCTCCGGCCCGCCCGGGCGTCCGTGCACGCTTCCTCCGGCACCCGCCTCGGCGCTGCCCGTCCGCGCCAGGAGGGCCCGACGGACCTTCGGCTCGTGCCACCCGCCCTCGCGGCCTGGGGCACGGCGGCGCTCATGCTCGACGCGGCGCCGGAACGGGTGCTCGGCGTCGTGGTCGGCTGCCTGGTGGCCGTCGGACTGCTGCCGCTGATCCGGCGGCGCCGGACGGCGTCCTGGCCGCGAGCCGCGGCCGCGGCCCTGCTGCTGTGCGTGGCCGCTGCCGCAGCCTCGGCCGGGCTGCACGGGGCGGATCTGCGCCGTGGGCCCGTGCCCGGCCTGGCGCGGGAGTACGCGACGGTGACCGCCGAGGTCGAGCTCACGTCGGACCCGCGGCTCACCCGGCCGAGGGTCCGGGGCGATCACGTGGCTCCCACCGCTGTCTTGATCGACGCCGAGGTGCGGCGCGTCCAGGAGGCAGGAGGCCCGGCGGTGACGACGCGGACGCCGGTGCTGCTGATCGTCGACGTGGACGCGGCGCCTCCCGGCCGGGCGGCCGGCGGGCGGGGGCGGTCACCGTGGCTCGGCCTGCTGCCATCGACGCGGCTGCGGGTCAGTGCGCGGTCGGCGCCCGCGATGACGGGCGGCGACCGGATCGCGGCAGTGCTGAGGGTACGGGGTCAGGGCGAACCGGACGTGGTGGGAGAGCCCTCGGGGCCGCAGCGGCTCGCCGGGCGGCTGCGCGCCGGGCTGCGCGAGGCGACCGACGGACTGCCCGCGGACGCCCGGGCGCTGCTGCCGGGGCTGGTCGTGGGGGACACCTCGCGGATCACTCCGGAGTTGGAGGAGGCGTTCAAGGAGACCGACCTCACGCACACTTTGGCCGTGTCCGGGGCCAACTTCACGATCCTCCTCGCGCTGCTGCTCGGGCCGCCGGGACTGGCGCAGCACGTCGAGCGGCGGGGGCTCGCTCCCCGGCTGGGTATCTCCCTGCGGGGGACGGCGGTGCTCGGGGGTGCCCTCTCGCTCGGGTTCGTCGTCGTGTGCCGGCCGGACCCGAGCGTGGTGCGGGCCGCGGCCTGCGGCGCCGTGGCGCTGCTCGCCCTGGCGACCGGCCGCCGCAGATCGATGATCCCCGCACTGGCGACGGCGGTTCTCCTGCTGGTGCTGTACGACCCCTGGCTCGCGCGGAGTTACGGGTTCCTGCTGTCCGTCGTGGCGACCGGCGCCCTGCTCACGCTCGCGCCGCGCTGGAGCGCCGGGCTGCGGCGGCGCGGGGTGCCCCCGAGGCCGGCTGAGGCGCTGGGCGCCGCCGCAGCCGCGCAGGCCCTGTGTGCGCCGATCGTCGCCGTGCTGTCGGCCCGGGTGAGCCTGGTGGCGGTGCCCTGCAACCTGCTCGCGGAGTTCGTGATCGCGCCGGCGACCGTGCTGGGGTTCGCGGCGCTGGCCACGGCGCCGGTGGCGATGCCGGTGGCCGAGGCGCTGGCCTGGTGCGCGCACTGGCCCGCAGAGTGGATCGCGCAGATCGCCCGGACCGGGGCGGCGCTGCCGGGCGCGGGGGTGGACTGGCCGGGCCGGTGGACGGGCGCTGCGCTGCTCCTGGCCGTGACCTTCCTGGTGGTGCTCGTCGGACGGCGACTGCTCGGGCATCCCTGGTGGTGCGGGGTCTGCGGAGTGCTGCTGATGCTGGCGGTGGTGCAGCCGCCGCCGCTGGCCCGGGTGGTCACGGGCTGGCCGCCGCCGGGCTGGCGGCTGGTGATGTGCGACGTGGGGCAGGGGGACGCCCTGGTGCTCGCGGCGGGCGAGGGGACGGGCGTGGTGGTGGACGCGGGACCCGACCCGCGGCTCGTCGACCACTGCCTGCGCTCGCTGGGCATCAGCAGGATCCCGCTCGTCGTACTCACCCACTTCCACGCCGATCACGTGGCCGGCCTGCCGGGGGTGCTGCGCGGGCGGGCGGTGGGCGCGATCGAGACGACGGGGTTCGAAGAGCCCGCGGACCAGGCCGCGTTCGTGCGGAGGCTGGCGGCGGCACGGCGGATTCCCGTGACGCGGGCAGTGGCCGGGGAGCAGCGGCGTACGGGGGAGTTGGCCTGGCAGGTGGTGTGGCCGCCCCCGAGTCCGCCGCCGGACTCTCCGCCGGTCTCGCCCCCAGGGGTGGCTCCGGGGCTGCTTCCGGCCCACGCGGCGCCGGAGGGGCCGAACGACGCCAGTGTCGCCATGCTGGTCCGCTCGGGCGGGCTGCGCCTGCTGCTCCTCGGGGACCTGGAGCCCCCGGCGCAGCGGGCACTGGCCCGGTCCCGGGCGGCCGAGGCGCTGGAGGGCGTGGACGTACTGAAAGTCGCCCACCACGGCTCCGCCTACCAGGACCCGGGTCTCATGGGCCGGGTCGCCCCGAGGCTGGCCCTCATCTCCTGCGGTGAGGACAACTCGTACGGGCACCCTGCACCCGGCACCGTCGCGGCACTGCGCGACGGGGGTGCGGCGGTGCTGCGGACGGACCGGGACGGTGCGCTCGCGGTCGTGGGAGGGGGCGGAGAGCTGAGCGTGGCGCGAGACTGAGGGCATGAACTCAGCACAGGTTGATGCCTACCTTCGCCGACTGGGAGTCGAGCACCCGGCGTGGCCCACGGTCGACGCGCTGCGCGAGCTGCACCTGCGTCATCTGCAGAGCGTGCCGTTCGAGAACCTCTCGATCCACCTGGGCGAGGAGATCGTGCTGGAGGAGAAGCGGCTGCTGGACAAGGTGGTGGGAGCGCGGCGGGGTGGGTTCTGCTACGAACTCAACGGCTCGTTCGGGGCGTTGCTCGCCGCGCTGGGGTACGACGTGGCGCTGCTGGCGGCGCGGGTGTACGGGGACGAGGGGCGGCTCGGGATCCCCTACGACCATCTCGCGCTGCGGGTGCGGACGGTGGACGGGGGCGCCTGGCTGGCCGATGTGGGCTTCGGTGCGCACAGCCATCTGCCGCTGGCGTTCGGGGACCGGGGAGAACAGGAGGATCCGGGTGGCACGTTCCGGATCGTCGAGGCGGAGCCGGACGCGGCCGGGGTGCGCGGCGGGCACGGCACGGTGGAGGCGGCGGACCTGGATGTGTTCCGGGGCGGCACACCGCAGTACCGGCTGGAGGTGCGGCCGCGGGTGCTGGGCGACTTCGTGGCCGGCGCGTGGTGGCACAGCACGTCGCCGGTGTCGCATTTCACGCGGTCGCTGGTCTGTTCGCGGGTGACGCAGGACGGAGGAAGGATCACCCTCAGCGGACGCAGGCTCACGGCGACGGCGGCCGACGGGACGCGGGAGGTGCGGGAGCTGGAGACGGACGAGGAGGTGCTCGCGGTGTACCGGGAGCGGTTCGGGATCGGGCTCGACCACGTGCCGGCGCTGCGCGATCCCGCGTAGAGGCGCCGAAGTCAATTCCGGCCACACAGGGCCACAAAGGGCGACATGGGGCCACCCCGGACCACACGGGGCTACTCGTGCGTAGTACCAGCACATCTGCTGGATTCCCGTGATGTGGTCCCGTGTTGCCTCGAAAGCCTCACCAGTGGTCGAATGCGTCTTCGGCAATGTGTGATCAACAGTGATCAACAGGCGATTTCGAGCCACTCAGGGAGTCGTGGATGATCGGCCGCTGGCGGGGAAGCCGCACCAGCCGGGTGCAACGGACGAGTCCCCTGGCGGCGGTGCAGACACCGCCGAGCGCGGGCGTGCTGGCCTGCCGGGTGCTGGACCCGGTCAACGAGCCCGTCAGACACGCGGAGTTCGCGGTCACGGACGCCGCGGGGCGGCCGGTGGTCAGCGGGGGAGCGGATCCGTACGGGTCGTTCGTGACGACGGTGCCCGCGGGGGAGTACCGGCTCGCGGTGTCGGCGGAGGGGTACACGCCCTACCGGGCGACCACCCAGGTCGCCGAGAACACACTCGCGTCCCTCGGGGACGTGACGCTCCAGGTGGCCCGGCCGCCGGAGCTTCCCGATGCCGGTGACTGGGAGATCGAGTCGGCGCACTCCTCCATCGGCTTCACCGCGCGGCACATCGGACTGGCCCGCATCCACGGGCGGTTCAAGTCGTTCGCGGGGGTCATACGGCTCACCGACCCGGTGGAGCGCTCGGCGATGCACGTGGTGATCGACGCGGCGTCCATCGACACCAACATGAGGATGCGCGACGACCATCTGCGCTCGGCGGACTTCCTGGACGTCGAGCGGTTCCCGACACTGGAGTTCTACAGCGAACGGTTCCTGCACAAGGGCGGGAACCGCTGGGCCGTGACGGGTGCGCTGTCGCTGCACGGCGTGACGCGGACGGTCACGCTGGACACGGAGTACCTGGGGCTGGGCAACGGTATGGAGGGCGAGGTGCGGGCGGCCTGCCGGGCCACGACCGAACTGCACCGGGACGACTTCACCGTGAGCTGGCAGACCATGCTGGCGCGGGGCATCGCGGTCGTGGGGCCGAGCATCAGGGTCGATCTCGACGTACAGGTCGTCCGCAAGGGCTGAGCGGCCGGGCCGCGACGAGGTGTCGGACAATGTCCGGCGTGAGTGATGTGCGACATGTGCTGGTGCTGCCCGACCGCGACGCCGCGGAAGAGGTGGTGGAGGCGCTGCGGGAGCGGTTCGGGGTCGTCGAGGAGCCGCAGCTGGTGCGGGACGCGCTGGCCGGGGAGGACGACGCCGAGGACGCGCAGTGGCTGGTCGTCCTGCGGGACGAGGACGAGCGGCTGGACGCCGGGGAGCTGGACGGGCTGGCCGGTGAGTGGGAGGGCTGGCGGGAGGAGCCGTAGCGGCTGCCGGCCCTGTGTGCGGGCGGCCGGGCGTCGCCGCACGTCCGGGGTCCGCAGGGGCCCGCTGTCAGTGGTGCGTGGGATGCTTGGCGCGATGGCCAGGAAGACTGCGAATGACGACCCCCTCGCCCCGGTGACGCTCGCCGTGGGCCAGGAGGACCTGCTCCTCGACCGTGCCGTGCAGGAGGTGGTGGCCGCCGCGAAGGCCGCCGACGCCGACACGGACGTACGGGACCTGACCCCGGACCAGTTGCAGCCCGGCACGCTCGCCGAGCTGACGAGCCCGTCCCTCTTCGCGGAGCGCAAGGTCGTCGTCGTACGCAACGCGCAGGACCTGTCGGCCGACACGATCAAGGACGTGAAGGCGTACCTGGGCGCTCCCGCCGAGGAGATCACCCTCGTGCTGCTGCATGCCGGCGGGGCCAAGGGCAAGGGGCTGCTCGACGCGGCGCGCAAGGCGGGGGCACGTGAGGTGGCCTGCCCCAAGATGACGAAGCCGGCGGACCGGCTGGCGTTCGTGCGGGGCGAGTTCCGGACGATGGGGCGCTCCGCCACGCCGGAGGCGTGCCAGGCACTCGTCGACGCCATCGGCAGCGATCTGCGGGAGCTGGCCTCGGCGGCGTCGCAGCTGGTCGCGGACGTCGAGGGGACGATCGACGAGGCGGTCGTCGGGCGGTACTACACCGGGCGGGCCGAGGCGTCGAGCTTCACGGTCGCCGACCGGGCGGTCGAGGGGCGGACGGCGGAGGCCCTGGAGGCGCTGCGCTGGTCCCTGGCGACCGGGGTGGCGCCCGTGCTGATCACGAGTGCGCTCGCGCAGGGCGTCCGCGCGATCGGGAAGCTGTCGTCCGCGCGCGGGGGCCGGCCGGCCGATCTGGCGCGGGAGCTGGGGATGCCGCCGTGGAAGATCGACCGGGTGCGCCAGCAGATGCGGGGCTGGACTCCGGACGGCGTGTCGATCGCCCTGCGGGCCGTGGCCGAGGCGGACGCCGGGGTGAAGGGCGGGGGCGACGACCCCGAGTACGCCCTGGAAAAGGCAGTGGTCACCATCGCCCGAGCGGCCCGCTCCAGAGGACGCGGCTAGCACCTCCGTCCCGAGCGGCCCGTTCCAGAGGGCGCGGTCAGTCGCTCCGTCCCGAGCGGTTCGTTCCAGGGGAAGCGGCTAGCACCTCCGTCCCGAGCGGCCCGCTCCAGAGGACGCGGCTAGCACCTCCGTCCCGAGCGGTCCGTTCCAGAGGGCGCGGCAGTCGCTCCGTCCCGAGCGGTCCGTTCCAGAGGGCGCGGCTAGCTGCTCCGTCCCGAGCGGCCCGTTCCAGGGGACGCGGTCAGTCGCTCCCCGGGCCGGCCGGGTCGGACGGGCCGGCTACACCGACGGCCTCACCCAGGCCCGCACCGGCCCCGGCCGGGACGACCTGTACGGCGAGGCTGCCCGGAGACACCCCCACCTCACATAACCGGCTCCCCCACCCCCAGCAGATTCCCCTCGCTGTCCCTGAACCAGGCGCCGCGTTCGCCCCGGGCGCCCTTGCTCGGGTAGTTCCCCTCGATCTCGGCGATTCCGCCCCGGGTGCGGAAGCCGGGGGCGTCGACCTCCTCGAAGACGACGCCGCGCCGTCGCAGCTCCGAGACCGCCGCGTCGATGTCCTCGACCTCCAGCGCCATCTGCGTGAACGTGCCGGGCGAGGACCCCGTGGAGCGGAACAGGACGAACTCCGCGCCGCCGCACCGGTAGAGCAGCCCGCCGGGCCGCTCGTCGACGGGATCCAGACCGAGTTTCTCCGAGTAGAAGCGTCGCGCCCGCTCCAGGTCCTGGGCGGGGAGTCTGGTCGCCACGCGGACCAGGACAGGAACGCTGGTGTCGTCTGTGTCCATGTTTCCACTGTGCCGTGATCGAGTCGCCCTCCTCCTGTCGAAGAGGAGAATCGGGTGTATCAGCCGTACGTCGCCAAGTGACGGAGAGGTGGCGAAGGCCATGGCTGAACACCCGCACGCAGCGCTGGTACGCAAGGGATTCGAGGCGTTCTCACGCGGTGACATGGACACCCTGCGCGGACTGATCGCGGGGGACGCCACCCACCACGTGCCCGGAGATCACCCGTTGTCGGGCGACTTCAAAGGGGTGGACTCGATCATCGAGATGTATGAACGGCTCGGCGCGGAGACGAACGGGACGATGCGCGCCGAGCTGATCGGCATCTGTGTCGACGGCCGCGGTCACGCGGTCGGCATGACCCGCTTCACGGCCGAGCGCAACGGCAAGACCCTCGACGACACCGGGTGCATCATCTTCCGGATCGTCGGTGACAAGGTCACCGACCTCGACGAATGCGTCGAGGACATCGACAAGAACAACGAGTTCTGGTCCTGAGCAGGCCGAAGGCCCCGCCGGCCGCTCCGGGGAAGAGCGGAAGGCGGGGCCTTCGATTCAAGCTGCTGGATCCGCGCCCGCGTGGCGAACGCAGGCCGCGCGCGGATCCGAGGGGTGCCGGACGGGAGCGGATGAGAGAGGGCCCGCTCGATTCCCTCCGGCGTCACATCAGATGTCAGCCCTTGAGCGCGGCGACCTTCTGAGCCAGCGCCGACTTCTTGTTGGCGGCCTGGTTCTTGTGGATGACGCCCTTGGAGACGGCCTTGTCGAGCTGACGCGCGGCGACGCGCTGGTACTCGGTGGCCTTCTCGACGTCACCCGCGGCAGCAGCCTCACGGGCCTTGCGGATCGCGGTCTTCAGGGAGGACTTGACGGCCTTGTTGCGCAGCCGGGCCTTCTCGTTGGTCTTGATCCGCTTGATCTGGGACTTGATGTTCGCCACGAATGAGCCTTCTCAGGTTCTGGCACGAGGGCGCACGCAACCGCGCGCTTCCCGCACCGGGTGATTTCTTGAGGTAGTGCCTCCTGCGAGAGGGCATGAGGCACAGCCACCCAGGCTACCAGCGGCCCCTTCCGCGGCCCAAACCCGTCCGTGGTCCCCACCCGTGGGACCATGGAGGCTACGTATCGATCCGACCCGAGACCGCAGACACTGCGGACGCCTCAAGAATCAGGACCCTGCGTGCCCGCGATCCCCAGCCACGTGCCCGAGCCGAGCCGTACCGATCCGGCTCTGATCCGCAACTTCTGCATCATCGCGCACATCGACCACGGCAAGTCCACGCTCGCCGACCGGATGCTCCAGCTGACCGGAGTGGTCGAGCAGCGGCAGATGCGCGCCCAGTACCTCGACCGCATGGACATCGAGCGCGAGCGTGGCATCACGATCAAGTCACAGGCGGTGCGTCTGCCGTGGGCCCCCACCCACGACAAGAACGACACGCACATCCTGAACATGATCGACACCCCCGGGCACGTCGACTTCACCTATGAGGTCTCCCGGTCGCTCGCCGCGTGCGAGGGGACCATCCTCCTGGTCGACGCCGCCCAGGGCATCGAGGCGCAGACCCTCGCCAACCTCTACCTGGCGATGGAGAACGACCTCAAGATCATCCCGGTGCTGAACAAGATCGACCTGCCGGCCGCGCAGCCCGAGAAGTTCTCCGAGGAGCTCGCCAACCTGGTGGGGTGCGACCCGGAGGACGTCCTCAAGGTGTCCGCCAAGACGGGCCTGGGCGTCGAGGCGCTGCTCGACAAGGTCGTCGCCGAGATTCCCCCGCCGGTCGGCGTCGCGGACGCGCCCGCCCGCGCGATGATCTTCGACTCGGTCTACGACTCCTACCGCGGTGTCGTGACGTACGTCCGTGTCATCGACGGTCAGCTCAACAAGCGCGAGCGCATCCGGATGATGTCCACCAACGCCACGCACGAGTTGCTGGAGATCGGCACCAACTCGCCGGAGATGCTGTCGGCCGACGGCCTCGGCGTGGGCGAGGTGGGCTACCTCATCACCGGTGTGAAGGACGTCCGCCAGTCCAAGGTCGGTGACACCGTCACCAGCCAGCAGAAGGGGGCCACGGAGGCGCTCGGGGGCTACAAGGACCCCAAGCCCATGGTCTTCTCCGGGCTGTATCCGCTGGACGGCTCGGACTACCCGGAGCTGCGCGAGGCCCTGGACAAGCTCCAGCTCAACGACGCCGCGCTGGTCTACGAGCCGGAGACCTCCGCCGCCCTCGGCTTCGGCTTCCGCGTCGGCTTCCTCGGCCTGCTGCACCTGGACGTGATCCGGGAGCGGCTGGAGCGCGAGTTCGGCCTCGACCTCATCGCCACCGCGCCGAACGTGGTCTACCGCGTCCTCATGGAGGACGGCACCGAGCACACCGTCACCAACCCGAGCGAGTTCCCCGAGGGCAAGATCTCGGAGGTCTACGAGCCGGTCGTGCGGGCCACCATCCTGGCGCCCAGCGAGTTCATCGGCTCGATCATGGAGCTGTGCCAGACCCGGCGCGGCACCCTGCTCGGCATGGACTACCTCTCCGAGGACCGGGTCGAGATCCGCTACACGCTGCCGCTCGCGGAGATCGTCTTCGACTTCTTCGACCAGCTGAAGTCCAAGACCCGCGGTTACGCCTCGCTCGACTACGAGCCCACCGGCGAGCAGACCTCCAGCCTGGTCAAGGTCGACATCCTGCTGCACGGCGACAAGGTGGACGCCTTCTCGGCGATCACCCACAAGGACGCCGCGTACGCCTACGGCGTGCGGCTCGTCGCCAAGCTGCGCGAGCTCATCCCGCGGCAGGCCTTCGAGGTGCCCATCCAGGCGGCCATCGGCTCACGGGTCATCGCCCGCGAGACCATCCGCGCCATCCGCAAGGACGTCCTCGCCAAGTGCTACGGCGGTGACATCTCCCGTAAGCGGAAGCTGCTGGAGAAGCAGAAGGAAGGCAAGAAGCGGATGAAGATGGTGGGTTCCGTAGAGGTTCCGCAGGAGGCCTTCATCGCCGTCCTGTCGAGCGATGACAGTGCGGGGTCGGGCAAGGGCAAGAAGTAATCACGGATTACCGAGGGTTACACCGCAATCCGGGTTGAACAGGGGCCCGCCGTGCGAAAGTGCGGCGGGCCCTGCGCGTACGTGGGGTAGCTCTCTGTACGAAGTGACAGGCCGCGGCCCCTTACGCAGGGGCCGGTCGCCCTTTACTCTGATCCCTGCTCGATAGTTACTCACGAGTTAAACAAGAGCGCGTGAGTGAACCCAGCCGCACCTGAGCCAGCCGCATTGTCGCGGGCCCCGGAGGATGTCGTGAGCGACGCACAGACCCTGATCGAGAACCGTCCGCCGTCCGTGGCGGGCCTCTTCCTGGAGCGCGTGACGGCCACGCCGGACGCCGAGGCCTATCGGTATCCGGTCCCGTCGTCGGGCCAGGGACCGGACGACTGGAAGTCGCTGACCTGGGCGCAGGCAGCCGAGCGGGTCTACGCCATCGCGGCGGGCCTCGTCGAGCTGGGCGTGCAGGCCGAGCAGCGCGTCGCCCTCGCCGCGAGCACCCGGATCGAGTGGATCCTCGCCGACCTCGGCATCATGTGCGCCGGCGCGGCCACCACCACGGTGTATCCGCAGACCAACGCCGACGAATCGGCGTACATCCTGTCGGACTCCCAGAGCCGGGTGCTGATCGCGGAGAACGCGGAGCAACTGGCCAAGGCCAAGGAGAAGCGCGCGGAGCTGCCCGAGCTGACGCACGTCGTGGTGATCGACGCGGCCGGGGTGGAGACCGCCGACTGGATCCTCACCCTGGACGAGCTGGAGAAGCGCGGCGCGGCCCGGCTGGAGAAGGACCCCGACCTCATCAAGGAGCGGGTCGGCGCGATCACCAAGGACCAGCTGGCCACCCTCATCTACACCTCCGGCACCACGGGCCGCCCCAAGGGCGTGCGCCTGCCGCACGACAACTGGTCGTACATGGCCAAGGCGATCGCCGCGACCGGCCTGGTCGGCGCGGAGGACGTGCAGTACCTCTGGCTGCCCCTCGCGCACGTCTTCGGCAAGGTGCTGACCTCCGGACAGATCGAGGTCGGGCACGTCACCGCCGTGGACGGCAGGGTCGACAAGATCATCGAGAACCTGCCGGTGGTGCAGCCGACGTACATGGCGGCCGTGCCGCGCATCTTCGAGAAGGTCTACAACGGCGTGGCGGCGAAGGCCCGGGCGGGCGGCGGCGCCAAGTACAAGATCTTCCAGTGGGCGGCCGAGGTGGCCCGCGAGTACGCCAAGGTCTCGCAGGACAACTTCCGCCGGACCGGGACGGCGTCCGTGCCGTTCGGTCTCGGCGCGAAGCACAAGGTCGCCGACGCGCTGGTGTTCGCCAAGATCCGCGAGGCCTTCGGCGGGAACCTGCGGGCGTGCGTCTCCGGCTCCGCCGCCCTCGCGCCGGAGATCGGCTACTTCTTCTCGGGCGCCGGCATCCACATCCTGGAGGGCTACGGCCTGACCGAGTCCTCGGCGGCGTCCTTCGTGAACCCGGGCGAGGCCTACCGCACCGGCACGGTCGGCAAGCCGCTGCCCGGCACGGAGGTGCGGATCGCCGACGACGGCGAGATCCTGCTGCGGGGCCCCGGGATCATGGAGGGCTACCACAACCTGCCCGAGAAGACCGCGGAGGTGCTGGAGCCGGACGGCTGGTTCCACACCGGCGACATCGGGGAGCTGTCGGCCGACGGGTACCTGCGGATCACCGACCGCAAGAAGGACCTCATCAAGACGTCGGGCGGCAAGTACATCGCCCCGGCGGAGGTCGAGGGCCAGTTCAAGGCCGTGTGCCCGTACGTGTCCAACATCCTGGTGCACGGGGCCGACCGGAACTTCTGCACGGCGCTCATCGCGCTCGACGAGGTCGCCATCACGGACTGGGCCAAGGACAACGGGCTGGAGGGCAAGTCGTACGCGGAGATCGTCGCCGCGCCGGTGACCGTCGAGATGGTCGACGGGTATGTGAAGCAGCTCAACGAGGGGCTTCAGCGGTGGCAGACGATCAAGAAGTTCCGGCTGCTGCCGCGTGACCTCGATGTCGAGCACGGGGAGATCACGCCGAGTCTGAAGCTGAAGCGGCCCGTGGTGGAGCGGGAGTACAAGCATCTGATCGAGGAGATGTACGACGGCTCTCGCGAGGCGTAGGGGGCGCTGGGGCTGATCGAGCGGCTGCGGGTTCGTTGTGGTCGCTCGCGCAGTTCCCCGCGCCCCTAGGTGCCTTCCTCCACACGGCGTTTCAGGTCCTGGATCTCCGTCCTGAGGCGTTCCACCTCTCTGCCTTTTCGGTAGAGGTCCAGGAAGACGCTGACCTTGGCCCTGAGCACCCACGGGTCGAAGGGCTTGGTGACGTAGTCCGCGGCGCCGGTCGCGTAGCCGCGGAAGGCGTAGCCCGAGTCGTCGTCCGCGCCGGTCAGGAAGATGATCGGGACGTCCCGGGTCTGATCGAGGCGTTTGATGTGGGCGGCCGTCTCGAAGCCGTCCATGCCGGGCATGCGGATGTCGAGCAGGACCAGGGCGATCGGCTGCCGCAGCAGGGCCTTCATCGCCTCCTCGCCGGAACGGGCGCGTACCAGCGGCTCGTTGAGGGAGGCGAGGACGGCCTCCAGGGCGGTCAGGTTGTCCTCCATGTCGTCGACGAGGAGGATTCCGGCGCGTTCGGGACGAGTGGCTGTGCTGCTCATGCCTCTTCTTCCGTGCCCTCGGGGTCCAGCAGTTCGCACACGACTGTCAGCAGGCCGTCGATGTCCACCGGCTTGGGCACGTAGTCGTTGGCCCCCCGGGCGATGGACTTCTCCCGGTCGCCGGGCATCGCCTTCGCGGTCAGGGCGACGATCGGCAGGCCTGCCCAGCGTGGTGTGCGGCGGATCGCGGAGATGGTCTCGTAGCCGTCCATCTCCGGCATCATGATGTCCATCAGGACCAGTTCCACGTCCCCGCTGCGCTCCAGCGTCTCGATGCCCTCGCGGCCGTTCTCCGCGTACAGGACGGTCATGCCGACCCGGCCCAGGACGTGGGTGAGGGCGAAGACGTTGCGGATGTCGTCGTCGACGATCAGCACCCGCCGCCCGGCCAGGATCCGGCCCGGCCTGCCGGACGTCCACGCCTCCAGCTTGGTCGGGGACGGCCAGGCGTCATCCGTGTCGTGCGCCGCCGGGAACGGCTCGGCGGCCGGCCGGAGGGGCAACGGCAGGTCGGTGCGGTCCTCGGGGACCGGTACCGGTACCGGCGCCGTGTGACCGGGGCTGACGACCGGGACGTAGAGGGTGAAGGTGGAACCCTTGCCGGGTTCGCTCTCGGCGACGATCCGGCCGCCGAGCAGGCCCGCGATCTCCCGGCTGATGGACAGGCCGAGGCCGGTCCCGCCGTACTTGCGGTTGGTGGTGCCGTCGGCCTGCTGGAACGCCTCGAAGATCACCGGGAGTTTCTCCGGCGCGATCCCGATGCCGGTGTCGGACACCGAGAACGCGATGACGTCGTCCGTATCCCGGACGTAGCGGTGCTCGGCGTCCTGCACCCGGTCCACCCGCAGCTCCACCTTGCCGGACGCCGTGAACTTGATCGCGTTGGAGAGGAGATTGCGCAGGATCTGCTGGAGCCGCTGCTCGTCCGAGTACATCTCGCGCGGTACGTCCTCGCCGACCGCCACCTCGAAGGCCAGCCCCCGGTCGAGGGTGAGCGGGCGGAAGGTGGCGTGGACGTAGTCGAGCAGCTTGATCAGGGGGAGCCGCTTGGGGCGTACGTCCATCCGGCCGGCCTCGATCTTCGACAGGTCGAGGATGTCGTTGATCAGCTGGAGGAGGTCCGAGCCCGAGCGGTGGATGGTCGTCGCGAACTGCACCTCCTGGTCGGACAGATGGCCGTCGGGGTTGTCGGAGAGCAGCCGGGCCAGGATCAGCAGGGAGTTCAGCGGCGTGCGCAGCTCGTGCGACATGTTGGCCAGGAACTCCGACTTGTACTGGGAGGACGTGGCCAGCAGGGCGGCCTTCTCCTCCAGCTCGGCGTTGGAGCGCTGGAGTTCGCCCTGCTGCTTCTGGAGTTCGTCCGAGCGCTCCTGGAGCTGCATGGCCAGCCGCTGGGACTCGCCGAGCAGGGACTCCGTGCGGGAGTTGGCGATGATCGTGTTGATGGCGACGCCGATGGTGTTGACGAACTGGTCGAAGAACGCCAGGTGCACGTCGGAGAAGCGGGAGAAGGAGGCGAGTTCGATGACGCCGAGGAGCTTGTCCTCGAAGAGGATCGGGATGATGACGATGGTCGTGGGCGCCGCCTCACCCAGCCCGCTGTTGATCTTGATGTAGTCGGGCGGAGCGCCTTCGACCAGGATCCGCTTCTTCTCCCGGGCCGCCTGCGCGACCAGACCGTGCACCGGCAGGCCGCCGGTCTCGACGGTCGCGTCCTGGGCGGCGCCGTACCCGGCGATGAAGGCGAGGCCCTTGGTCGGGACCGTCGCTCCGTCCTCCTCGGGGTCGGCCAGGTAGAACGCGCCGTACTGGGCGTTCACCAGCGGGGTCAGCTCGCGGAGTATCAGGTCGGCGACCTCCATCAGGTCCCGGTGGCCCTGCATCAGGGCGGCGAGCCGGGCCAGGTTGGACTCCAGCCAGTCCTTCGCGCGGGTCGTCTCGCGCAGGTTGGCCACCATCAGGTTGATGTTGTCCTTCAGCTCGGCGACCTCGCCCTGCGTCTCCACCGTGATCGAGCGGGACATGTCGCCCTGGGCCACGGCGGAGGCGACCTCGGCGATGGCGCGGACCTGGGTGGTGAGGTTGGAGGCGAGCTCGTTGACGTTCGTCGTCAGGCGCTTCCAGGTGCCGTAGACGCCCTCCACCCGGGCCTGGCCGCCCAGTTGGCCCTCGGATCCGACCTCGCGGGCCACGCGCGTGACCTCCGAGGAGAAGGAGGACAGCGTGTCGACCATCGTGTTGATGGTGGTCTTCAGCTCCAGGATCTCGCCGCGCGCGTCCACGTCGATCTTCCGGGACAGGTCGCCCTGCGCCACGGCCGTCGCGACCTGGGCGATGTTCCGCACCTGGGAGGTGAGGTTGTCGGCCATGTAGTTGACGTTGTCCGTGAGGTCGCGCCAGACGCCGGAGACGCCCAACACCTGGGCCCGGCCGCCGAGCCGCCCGTCGGTGCCCACCTCACGGGCCACGCGAGTCACCTCGTCGGCGAAGGCGCGCAGCTGCTCCACCATTGTGTTGACGGTGTCCTTCAGTTCGAGGATCTCGCCGCGCGCGTCGACCGTGATCTTCTTCGACAGGTCGCCGTTGGCGACGGCGGTGGTGACCTGGGCGATGTTGCGGACCTGGGACGTCAGGTTCAGCGCCATGAAGTTGACGTTGTCGGTGAGGTCCTTCCAGACGCCGGAGACGCCGCGGACCTGCGCCTGACCGCCGAGGTTGCCTTCCGTGCCGACCTCGCGGGCGACGCGGGTGACCTCGTCGGCGAACGCGGACAGCTGGTCGACCATCGTGTTGATCGTGGACTTCAGCTCCAGGATCTCGCCCTTGGCCTCGACCGTGATCTTCTTGCCGAGGTCGCCCTGGGCGACGGCGGTGGACACGAGCGCGATGTTGCGCACCTGCGAGGTGAGGTTGTCCGCCATGAAGTTGACGTTGTCGGTGAGGTCCTTCCACACCCCGGACACGCCCCGGACCTGGGCCCGGCCACCGAGGTTGCCTTCCGTGCCGACCTCGCGGGCGACGCGGGTGACCTCGTCGGCGAACGCGGACAGCTGGTCCACCATCGTGTTGATGGTCGACTTGAGCTCCAGGATCTCGCCCTGCGCGTCGACCGTGATCTTCTGGGACAGGTCGCCGTTGGCCACGGCCGTCGTCACCTGGGCGATGTTGCGGACCTGCGAGGTCAGGTTGGACGCCATGAAGTTGACGTTGTCGGTGAGGTCCTTCCACACCCCGGACACGCCCCGCACCTGCGCCCGGCCGCCCAGCTGCCCCTCGGTGCCGACCTCGCGGGCCACCCGGGTCACCTCGTCGGCGAAGGCGGACAGCTGGTCCACCATCGTGTTGACGGTCAGCTTCAGCTCCAGCAGCTCGCCGGTCGCCTCGACCGTGACCGTGCGGGTCAGGTCGCCGCGGGCCACCGCCGTCGTCACCGCCGCGATGTCCCGCACCTGGGCCGTCAGCCGGGACGCCATCGTGTTGACGGCCTCCGTCACGTCCCGCCAACTGCCCGACAGACCCTGGACCTTGGCCCGGCCGCCGAGCCGCCCCTCGGTGCCGACCTCACGGGCGACCCGTGTCACCTCGCCGGTGAACAGGGAGAGCTGGTCCACCATCTTGTTGACGGCCCGCCCCAGACGCCGCAGGTCGCCGCGCAACTGCCGCGTCCCGTCGTGCAGATCGACCCGCTGGGTCAGATCGCCGCCGGCCACCGCGTCCAGCACCCGGGTGGCGTTCGCGGCCGGGGCGACCAGGGCGTCGAGCAGCTGGTTCACGTCGTTGACCCGGGACGTCCACAGACCCTGGCCCGGGCTGGCCGAGAGCCGCTCGTCGAGCCGGCCGTGGCGGACCAGCTCCCGTCTGACGCGCTGCACCTCGGTGGTGAAGTGGACGCTGCGGTCCATGATCTGGTTGAAGACCGCGGTGAGTTCGGCCACCATCCCGTGGCCGGATTCCGGCACCTTGGTGAAGTCGCCGTCGCGGGCGGCTGTCATGGCGGCGAGCAGGGGACGCAGATCGGATGCACGAATCTGACCGTCTTCGTACCGGTCTTCGACCACAGGAGTAGCACGGTTCTCACTCATGGCGGCCCACTTCGGTAACTCGGCGCTTATGGGCGTGGTCAGTCTGTCACTCTGTCGGCATCGACTGTGGCGTATTCGTACGAACTGCCCGGGGAGCTGTCCATGGGGGCCATTCCGACGCAACGGGAGACCGCTTCCCGTGCCTCAGAGGCGCCTGCACACGCTGGGGAGACGCCCGTGCCCGTCCAGGAGGGGCCCGTTTCCGAGGAGCCCGCACCGCGCGCGGAGGCACACGCGCCGGGGGATGCGCGGGCGTGCGCGACCCTGCCCGGCAGTTCGCTCGCGCCGGGCGCCGCCCGCGCCCTGGTGCGCGCGGCGCTCACCGAGTGGACCGGGCTCGGCCTGCCCGCCGCCGAGTACCTCACCGACCGCCTCGCCGACGATGCCGCGCTCGTGGTCAGCGAACTCGTCACCAACGCCGTCGTGCACGCGGGCACCGACGTCGAGATGGAGTGCCGGCTGGAGGGCGACGCCCCGGACACGGCCGCGCTCGTCGTCGAGGTCTCCGACCACCACCCCTCCCGGGCGCCGCGCGGCAGCGAGCCGGAGACGCCGCACGACACCCCCGAGCACGGGCGCGGCCTGCGGCTCGTCGGCGCGCTCTCCGAGGCGTGGGGGATCACGTACCGCACCGGACGCAAGACCGTCTGGGCCCGGCTGCCCGCCGGGGGGTGCACGGCGGGCGAGCAGATCGAGGCCTACGCCGGGGAGCACGCCCTGGCGCGCGGACTGCGGGTCGCGGAGATCCTGGCACCCGAGCCGCACCCGGGCGAGGAGGCGGGGGAGGCCCTGGGGACCCGGCGTGGCGGGGGAGAGGCGTGGGACCTGCGTGAGGCGGGAGAGACCTGGGGCTCGCGTCAGGGCGGAGAGGCCCGGGACTGGCCGGACCTACGGGAAGTCGACGGCCTGCGCGCCTGGAACGACCTGCGGGACTGGCGCGACCGGCACGAGAACCGCGACGGACGCGACGGGCCCGACGGCGCCTGGCTCGGCCGCGGCGCCCTCTCCTTCCTCGCCGAAGCCTCCGACCTGCTGGCCGGGCAGCTCGACGAGGACCTGGTCGCGGCCCTCGCCGGGCAGCTGATCGTGCCGCGGCTGGCCGACTGGTGCGCGGTGTGGCTGGAGGACGAGGCCACCGGCGGCGGCTGGAGCGGCGGAGCCGGTGTGGGCGGACCGCGTCTCGCCCGGGTCTGGCACGGCAGCGAGAACCGCATCGAGGAACTGCGCCGCGTCCTGGAGAAGGACCCGCCGCAGTCGTTCGACCCGGTGGGGGCCTCCCCGTTCGAGCGCAGCCGGGAGGGCGGCAGGTCCGGCCCCGCCGACTACCCCTGGCCCGGCGAGGCGCTCGGTGACGGCGAGCCCGGCGCGGCCCTCGCGTACCGGCTGGTCGCCGGGGGCCGCCCGCTGGGCACCCTCGTCATCGGACGCTCGGGGAAGGCCGGCTTCCCCGACGAGATCACCGGCCTCGTCGAGGACCTCAGCCGCCGGGTGGCCCTCGCCATCGGCGCTGCCCGTCAGTACGCGCGCCAGGCCACCATCAGCGCCGTCCTCCAGCGGGGCCTGCTGCCCGGCGCCGTGGCCGAGATCCCCGGCATGCGCAGCGCCCTCGTCTACGAGCCGTGCGACAAGGGCGGGCCGAGCGGCGACTTCTACGACCTGTTCCCGGCCGGCGACGGCCGCTGGTGCTTCGCGGTCGGCGACGTCCAGGGCAAGGGGCCCGAGGCGGCCGTCGTGATCGGCCTGGCCCGGCCCTGGCTGCGGCTGCTCGCCCGCGAGGGCTACCGCGTCGCGGACGTCCTCGACCGCCTCAACCAGCTGCTGCTCGACGACGCCACGGAGGCCGCGGACGCCGCGGCCCGGGCCCTGGTGGCGGCGGGCGCGCGGCCGACCCCGCCCGGCGACGGCCCGCAGACGCGTTTCCTGTCCCTGCTCTACGGCGAGCTGGTCCCGTTCGACGGCGGGGTCCGCTGCACCGTCGCCTCCGCCGGGCACCCGCTGCCCCTGCGGCTCGGGGCGGGCGGCGAGGTCCACCCGTGCGCACAGCCGCAGACCCTGCTGGGCGTCGTCGAGGACGCCACCTACACCAGCGAGACCTTCGAGCTGCGCTCCGGCGACACGCTGCTGTGCGTCACCGACGGCGTGACCGAGCGCCGCTCCGGCTCCCGCCAGTTCGACGACGGGGACGGGCTCGCGGCGGCACTGGCCGGATGCGCCGGGCTGGACGCGGAGCTGATAGCCGAGCGGATCAAGCGGCTGGTGCACGAGTTCGGGGCGCGGCCCCCGGCCGACGATCTCGCCCTGCTGGTGCTCCAGGCGGACTGACCGTGCGCGTGCTGGACAATGGAGGGCATGCCTTCCGCACTCCCCGACGGCGAGCCCGTCCCCGACGACGGCACGCTGCCCGCGTCCGCGCTCGCCGGGGCCGCCGACCGCCCGCTCGGGTTCTACCTGCACGTCCCGTACTGCGCGACCCGCTGCGGCTACTGCGACTTCAACACGTACACCGCGACCGAGCTGCGCGGCACCGGCGGCGTCCTCGCCTCCCGCGACAACTACGCCGAGACGCTGGCCGACGAGATCCGGCTGGCGCGCAAGGTGCTGGGCGACGACCCGCGGCCGGTCCGGACGGTGTTCGTAGGCGGGGGCACGCCCACCCTGCTGGACGCCGGCGATCTCGTCCGGATGCTGAAGGCCGTCCGCGACGAGTTCGGGCTCGCCCAGGACGCCGAGATCACGACGGAGGCCAACCCGGAGTCGGTCGACCCGGCGTATCTGGCGGCGCTGCGCGAGGGCGGCTTCAACCGGATCTCCTTCGGGATGCAGAGCGCCCGGCAGCATGTGCTGAAGGTGCTGGACCGCACGCACACGCCGGGACGGCCCGAGCGTTGCGTCGCGGAGGCCCGGGACGCCGGGTTCGAGCACGTGAACCTCGACCTGATCTACGGCACGCCGGGGGAGTCCGACGACGACTGGCGGGCCTCGCTGGACGCGGTGCTGGGGGCCGGTCCGGACCACGTCAGCGCCTACGCCCTGATCGTCGAGGAGGGGACGCAGCTGGCACGCCGGATCCGCCGGGGCGAGGTGCCGATGACCGACGACGACGTGCACGCCGACCGGTACCTGATCGCGGACGAGGTGCTCTCGGGCGCGGGATTCCAGTGGTACGAGGTGTCGAACTGGGCGACCTCGCGGGCCGGGCGGTGCCTGCACAACGAGCTGTACTGGCGGGGGGCCGACTGGTGGGGGGCCGGGCCCGGCGCGCACAGCCACGTGGGCGGGGTGCGGTGGTGGAACGTCAAGCACCCGGGGGCGTATGCGGGTGCCCTGGCTTCGGGGAGGTCGCCGGGGGCCGGGCGTGAGGTGCTGTCGGAGGAGGACCGGCGGGTCGAGCGGATCCTGCTGGAGCTGCGGCTTCGGGAGGGGGTGCCGTTGTCGCTGCTGCGGGAGGAGGGGCTGGCTGCTTCGCGCAGGGCGCTGTCGGACGGGTTGCTGGAGGCAGGGCCGTACGAAGCGGGGCGGGCTGTGCTCACCATGCGGGGCAGGTTGCTGGCTGACGGCGTGGTGCGCGATCTCGTGGACTGAGGTTCTCGGCGTCGGTGCCAGGGGCAGGGGGTTTCGCAGCCCGGCGTAGCGGGGTGCCGCTGCGCCCACCCGTGCCGCCCTCGGCGGCACGATTGCCCGCCGCTACGCGGTTACGAAGTCGATCAACTCTTCCACCCGGCCCAGCAGCTCCGGCTCCAGGTCCTTGTACGAGTGGACTCCGGACAGGATCCGCTGCCAGGCCGCGCCCGTGTTCTCCGGCCAGCCCAGGGCCCGGCACACGCCCGTCTTCCAGTCCTGGCCGCGCGGGATCCGGGGCCAGCCGTCGATGCCCAGGGACGACGGTTTCACCGCCTCCCAGATGTCGATGTAGGGGTGGCCCACGACCAGGGCGTGCTCGCTCGTCACCGACTGCGCGATGCGCCACTCCTTCGAGCCGGGCACGAGGTGGTCCACCAGGACGCCCAGGCGTGCGTCCGGCCCGGGGGCGAACTCGGAGACGATCGACGGCAGGTCGTCGACGCCCTCCAGGTACTCCACGACCACGCCCTCGATGCGCAGGTCGTCACCCCACACCTTCTCGACCAGCTCGGCGTCGTGCCGGCCCTCGACGTAGATGCGGCCGGCGCGGGCGACACGGGCGCGTGCGCCGGGTACTGCCACCGAACCGGAGGCGGTGCGGGTGGGACGCGCGGGGCCGCCCGGCGCGGGGCGGACGAGCGTCACCACCCTGCCTTCCAGCAGGAAGCCGCCCGGCTCCATCGGGAACACCCGGTGCTTGCCGAAGCGGTCCTCCAGCGTCACCGTGCCCGCCTCGCAGCGGATCACCGCGCCGCAGAAGCCGGTCCCCGGCTCCTCCACCACCAGGCCCGGCTCCGCAGCGACCTCGGGCACCGGCTTCGGCTTCTTCCACGGCGGGGTCAGATCGGCGGAGTACTGGCGCATTCGAATGACGATAGGGAAAGGCGGACGGCGATCATCGCGACACGCCGAAACGCGCCGCCAGCGCGTCCCGTTGGGCCCGCACGAACGCCGCGTCCACCACCGCTCCGTGACCGGGCACGTACACCGCGTCCTCACCGCCCAGGCCGAGCAGCCGGTCCAGGGCGGCAGGCCAGTGCGACGGCACCGCGTCGGGGCCCGCCTGGGGCTCGCCGGACTCCTCGACCAGGTCCCCGCAGAACACCACCTCCGGATCACCGGGCACCAGCACCGCCAGGTCGTGCGCGGTGTGCCCCGGGCCGACGTTGGCCAGCAGCACCTGCCGGCCGCCTCCCAGGTCGAGCGTCCACTCGCCGGAGACCAGGTGGCCGGGCGCGACCAGCCGCTCCGCCGCCTCCTCGGCCGTGGACGCCGCCAGGCCCTGGCGCACCGCGTCCTCGCGCAGCTCCTCCCGGTCCCGCACGCGCGTCAGCACCGCGTCCACGCCCACCGCACCGAACACCTGCGCGTCCGGAAGTGCCGCGGCGCCGAAGACATGATCGAAGTGCGGATGGGTCAGCGCGAGATGTGTCACACGGTTGCCCGTGAGCGCCCGTGCCTGCGCGGCCAGTTTCGCTCCCTCGGCGAGGCTCGACCCCGCGTCGATCAAGAGGGCCGCGCCCTCACCGGCGACCAGCCCCGCCGTGCAGTCCCACACCGGCAGCCGGCACCGCCCCACCCCGGCGGCCACGCGCTCCCATCCGAGGTCTTCCCAAGTCACCGTCATACGGCGACGCTAGCGGTGCGCCCCGCTCGGGGCACGGCGCCGCACGACCAGCCTTGCCGGGGGTGTACCCCACCGCCGTACACTGGGCCGGGGAATGCTGGCACTCGCACGCGCAGAGTGCCAGGCTCGACGGGCAGGACACGGGCGGACGACTTCTGGAGGTGTGCGCGATGCTCAGTGAACGCAGGCTTCAGGTGCTGCGCGCCATCGTCCAGGACTACGTCGGCACCGAGGAGCCGGTGGGCTCCAAGGCCCTCACCGAGCGGCACAGCCTCGGCGTCTCCCCGGCCACCGTCCGCAACGACATGGCGGCCCTGGAGGACGAGGGGTACATCGCCCAGCCGCACACCAGTGCCGGGCGCATCCCCACCGACAAGGGCTACCGGCTGTTCGTCGACAAGCTCGCCGGCGTCAAGCCGATGACCGCGCCCGAGCGGCGCGCGATCCAGAACTTCCTCGAAGGCGCCGTCGACCTCGACGACGTCGTGGCGCGCACGGTACGGCTGCTCGCGCAGCTCACGCGTCAGGTCGCCGTCGTGCAGTACCCGTCGCTGACGCGCTCGACCGTGCGGCACGTGGAGTTGCTCTCCCTGGCGCCCGCGCGGGTGATGCTCGTGCTGATCACGGACACCGGGCGGGTCGAGCAGCGCGTGGTCGACTGCCCGGCGCCCTTCGGCGACGCCTCGCTCGCGGATCTGCGCGCGCGGCTCAACAGCCGTGTGGCGAACCGCCGTTTCGCGGATGTGCCCAGTCTGGTGGAGGATCTCCCGGAGGCGTTCGAGCACGAGGACCGGGGTACGGTCTCTACGGTGCTCTCCACACTCCTGGAGACGCTCGTCGAGGAGAACGAGGAGCGGCTGATGATCGGCGGCACCGCCAATCTGACCCGCTTCGGGCATGACTTCCCTCTCACGATCCGGCCGGTGCTGGAGGCGCTGGAGGAGCAGGTCGTGCTCCTCAAGCTGCTCGGCGAGGCGAAGGATCCGGGCGTGACCGTACGGATCGGTCATGAGAACGCCCACGAAGGACTCAACTCCACGTCCGTCGTGTCGGTCGGCTACGGTTCGGGCGGCGAGGCAGTCGCCAAGCTCGGCGTGGTCGGACCGACCCGCATGGACTACCCGGGAACGATGGGAGCGGTACGCGCAGTGGCACGGTACGTCGGACAGATCCTGGCGGAGTCGTAGTGGCCACGGACTACTACGCCGTACTCGGCGTGCGCCGCGACGCGTCGCAGGAAGAGATCAAGAAGGCCTTCCGGCGGCTCGCCCGCGAGCTGCACCCGGACGTCAACCCCGATCCGAAGACCCAGGAGCGGTTCAAGGAGATCAACGCCGCTTACGAGGTGCTGTCGGACCCGCAGAAGAAGCAGGTCTACGACCTCGGCGGCGATCCGCTCTCGCAGGCCGGTGGCGGTGGCGCGGGCGGCTTCGGAGCCGGTGGTTTCGGGAACTTCTCGGACATCATGGACGCGTTCTTCGGCACGGCGTCGCAGCGCGGACCGCGCTCGCGCACCCGCCGCGGCCAGGACGCGATGATCCGTATCGAGGTCGAGCTCGACGAGGCGGCCTTCGGTACGACCAAGGACATCCAGGTCGACACGGCCGTCGTCTGCAACACCTGTAGCGGTGAGGGCGCGGCCCCGGGCACCTCCGCCCAGACGTGTGACATGTGCCGCGGCCGCGGTGAGGTCTCGCAGGTCACCCGGTCCTTCCTGGGCCAGGTCATGACGTCCCGCCCGTGCCCGCAGTGCCAGGGCTTCGGCACGGTCGTGCCGACCCCGTGCCCGGAGTGCGCCGGTGACGGCCGCGTCCGGTCCCGCCGTACCCTCACGGTCAAGATCCCGGCCGGTGTCGACAACGGCACGCGGATCCAGCTCGCCGGCGAGGGCGAGGTCGGCCCCGGCGGTGGTCCGGCCGGTGACCTCTACGTCGAGATCCACGAGCTGCCGCACAGCACGTTCCAGCGGCGCGGCGACGACCTGCACTGCACGGTGACGATCCCCATGACGGCGGCGGCCCTCGGCACGAAGGTGCCGCTGGAGACGCTCGACGGCATGGAGGAGGTCGACATCCGCCCGGGCACCCAGTCCGGCCAGTCGATCCCGCTGCACGGCCGGGGCGTCACGCACCTGCGCGGCGGCGGACGCGGCGACCTCATCGTCCACGTCGAGGTCCAGACCCCGACCAAGCTCGACCCCGAGCAGGAACGCCTGCTGCGCGAGCTCTCCAAACTCCGCGGCGAGGAACGCCCCACGGGGCAGTTCCAGCCGGGGCAGCAGGGGCTGTTCTCGCGGCTGAAGGACGCCTTCAACGGGCGCTGACGCGAGTGGTCCGGCCGCTGCCGGGGGTCCGGGGGTTGTCCCCCGGGCGGGCACAGTCAGCCGGGGCGGCAGGGGTTGTTCTCGCGGCTGAAGGACGCCTTCAACGGGCGCTGACACCGGGCGTGCTTCTGGTCTATGCCAGTCGGCAGGCCGGTTTCGGAGTGGTGCGGAGGACGTGACAACATGCGGTCATGTCCTCCGCACTGACCGATCTCTTCCCCCTCCCGATCGTGCAGGCCCCCATGGCGGGCGGCGTCTCCGTACCGCAGCTCGCCGCGGCCGTGTGCGAGGCGGGAGGGCTCGGATTCCTCGCCGCCGGGTACAAGACCGCCGACGGGATGTACCAGGAGATCAAGCAGCTCCGGAGCCTCACCGGCAGGCCCTTCGGCGTCAACGTCTTCATGCCGCAGCCGGAGTACGCCGACCCCGCCGCCGTCGACGTCTACGCCCACCAGCTGGCCGGCGAGGCCACCTGGTACGAGGCCGAGCTCGGCGACCCCGACAGCGGACGCGACGACGGCTTCGAGGCCAAGCTCGTGGTGCTGCGCGACACCCCCGTGCCGGTGGTGTCGTTCCACTTCGGCGTCCCGAGCCGGGAGGTCGTCGACGCCCTGCACCGCGTCGGCACGTTCGTCCTGGCCGCCGCGACCACGCCCGACGAGGCCCGGGCCGTCGAACGGGCGGGCGCGGACGCGGTCATCGCCCAGGGCATCGAGGCCGGCGGTCACCAGGGCACCCACCGGGACGTCCCCGAGACGGACGGTTCCGGCCTCGGGCTGCTGTCACTGATCGCCCAGGTCCGCGAGGCCGTCGGCATCCCGGTCGTCGCCGCCGGCGGCATCATGCGCGGAAGTCAGATCGCCGGTGTGCTCGCGGCGGGCGCGAGCGCCGCCCAGCTGGGCACCGCCTTCCTCGCCACGCACGAGTCGGGCGCGAACGCCCTGCACAAGCGGGCCCTGACCAACCCCCTGTTCGTCCGCACGGAGCTGACCCGGGCGTTCTCCGGCCGCCCCGCGCGCGGTCTCGTCAACCGGTTCCTGCGCGAGCACGGCCCGTACGCGCCCGCCGCCTACCCCGAGATCCACCACCTCACCGCGCCGCTGCGCAAGGCCGCCGCCAAGGCCGGTGACGCCCAGGGCATGGCGCTGTGGGCCGGGCAGGGGCACCGGATGGCGCGGGAGCTGCCCGCCGGGCAGCTGGTCGAGGTGCTGGCCGGTGAACTGGCCACCGCCCGGGCCTCGTTGGCGGGCGGGGGCGTGCTGTGACCGCGCCGGTGTTCGTCGTCGAGCACTTCGACGCGGGCGGTGGCGGCCGGTACGTCCTGGACGGGCCGGAGGGGCGGCACGCCGTCTCCGTGAAGCGGCTGCGGGCCGGCGAGGACGTCGTGCTCACGGACGGGGCGGGCCGCTGGGCGGACTGCGTCGTACTCGACACGGAGGGCAAGGACCGGCTGATCCTCCAGCTGGACTCGGTGTCCGAGGAGCCCGCGGAGCAGCCGCGGGTCACCGTCGTCCAGGCCCTGCCCAAGGGCGACCGGGGCGAGCTCGCCGTAGAGACGATGACCGAGGTCGGCGTCGACGCGATCGTGCCGTGGGCGGCGGCGCGCTGCATCACGCAGTGGAAGGGCGACCGCGGGGTCAAGGCACTGGGCAAGTGGCGGGCCACGGCCCGGGAGGCCGGCAAGCAGTCCCGCCGGGTGCGTTTCCCGGAGGTCGCTCAGGCGGCGACGACCAAACAGGTCGCCGCCCTGCTGGCCGGGGCGGACTTCGCCGCCGTGCTGCACGAGAGCGGGGACGCGCCGCTGGCCACGGCCGAACTGCCGGCCACCGGCGAGATCGTGCTGGTCGTGGGGCCCGAGGGGGGCGTCGCGCCGGAGGAGCTGGCGCTGTTCGAGGAGGCGGGGGCGCGGGCGTACCGCCTCGGGCGCAGTGTGCTGCGCACATCGACTGCCGGGACGGCCGCCGCGGCCGTGCTCCTGGCACGCACCGGACGCTGGTCCTGACCGTTCCTAGGGACTGAGCGGGAGTGAGTCCTGTTGCCAGAACTCATGCTCAGCCGAACGCCCCGGACGGTGTTGGACGTTCTGGTTGCCCGCGTTCGCTCCGCGTCCGGCGCCGACGGATCGTGTCCGTGGTCCGGGGACGAGGGGGCGGGTTCCCTCACGTCCAGGAACACGCCGATCGGCCTGGACGGTCCGATGCCCCACCGCATCACTCCGGTGCGGTGGGGGCGGTGCCGTCCGTCGCCGGATCGGGCGTTGCTGGGCGCGCCTTCCGATCGCCACGGCGGCAGCATCGTGGCGAGTGGGTGTACGAGTCATGCTGGTGAGGGGATTCTGCCAGTGCTGGGCACCCCAGCGGCTGGTGTAGGCGGGGTCGACGGCGATGACCGCGATACCCGTCTGATCCGCCATCGAAGCCAGCCGGGCGCGCAGGCGGCCCGTTGGCATGCCGGAGATCAGCTGCCGGAAGCGCTTCTTACGGCCGTGTTTCTCGCGGGTCTTCTCCGCGGTGAAGTCCAGATCCTCTACCGCGATCGCCTTCACGCCACATGCTTGGGCCCAGTGCAGGAGGCGGGTGAGGGCGTGGCGTACCTGGGCATCACGGTGGTGGGCACTGCCGGTCAGGTCGTAGAAGAAGCGGCGTGGGCTGCCGGTTGGGTTGCCATAGACATCCAGGCGCCAGGTGGCCAAGTGGTCGGCGTTCATGTCGACACCGATCACCCCGTGGGCGAGGGCGGTCTCGATCGGGAGGGTGGGGGTGGGCGGGATCTGCCAGGCGGCGGTCACGTACCAGCGGTCGCGTTCCAAATCCCGGTGGATGCGGTAGGCGACTGCCCTGTTGGCCGCCACACGGTCGGCCCACTCGCGGCCCCGGTGCGCGAAGACAATCCGACAGGCCAGCACGTACCGGCCGTGCGGGGCGTTGGCCAGATGCGTGAGCGGAGCGGGGAGTTTGATGCTCACCTCACCGTCGGGGGTGATGCGGATCGTCTCGTTGCCGTAGCGTTTGCCGGACTCGCCGTCGGCCTGACAGAACCAGCGCTCCGCCTCCCAACGCCCGCGCCACATGCACTCTGTGAGCCCGGCCTTGTCCAAGTGGTGACGGGTGCGGGCCAGCTGCTTGCCGCCGCGTACGACGTGCACGATGCCGGCCTCGCAATCCGCTTGCGCGGTACTCAGCCGATGTGCCAGGGCACGCAGCCGCCGCGACTTCGCATGCCTCTCCCGCTGGGACCGGTAACCCCCGGGCGCCTTCTTCGTGCCCTTCTGCCCGACCGGCAGCGACAAGCGGTGCTCGATAGTGCGGACGCCCGTTTTGAGGTTCTCGATGTGCGCCAACTGGCAGCGGCGGGCCAGTGCCCACTGGTCATGAGTGGCCTTGGTGATACTGCCCGCCCACCGCGACGACGAGAGCGGGGTCAGCTCCCGCTTGCGCACTGCCCACGCCTCAGCCGAGTGTTCGAGACCGTCCCGGCAGCGCGCTTTGAGATCCTTCGACGCCAGCGACCCCAAATGTCCGCCCACCAGGCGCAGTACCTCCTCTTCGCCGGGTGTCAGGTGCTTGAGGCGGGCACGGACGGCCACACCACAGGGACCGGACGCGACGAACGGCGCGGCGACACTCCTCAGCCTGCCCATCCCTGTCACCCCTTGCCCGGTCGCACCCCCGCAGTTCTCTCGCCATGGCAAACGAGTGTCACCCGCGAAGGTCACGCATTCGATGCAAGGACATCAGTTCGCGCCGGAAACAACTCCAGGACCAAGGCCGGCGACAACGACATGGAACAGCAGCACTCACCCCCTTGGAGGCACTGTGGAGCTCGCACAGGTTCGTCTGCTCGTGACCGACTTCGCCGCTTGTTACCGCTTCTACGGGGAGGTCCTCGGCCTCAAACCGCAGTCGGGGGCGGCGGACGGTCCCTACGAGAAGTTCAGCCCCGCCGTGGGCTCCGCGGGAATCGCGTTGCAGGACCGGTCGATGATGGCCCGGGTGCTCGACGAACTGGGCGACGCGGCCGCGGGCCACCGCTCCCTGGTCGTGCTGCGGGTGGACGGACTGGACGCGTACTGCGAGGAGATCACGATGCGCGGCGCCACGGTGCTGCACGGCCCGGTGCCCATGACGGACCGCATGCGGGTGGCCCATCTCAAGGACCCCGAGGGCAACTTGGTGGAGCTCCAGGAGTGGCTGCTGCTGCGCGGCTGACGCCTTTGCGCCCTACCGCGCGGCCTCCGTCAGTGGCAGGCTCCCCTCCATGGGGGCTTCGACGAGGTATCGACTGGGGCCGCGCGGTCGGCGGGTGGCGGTCGCGGCGGCCTTCGCCGCGGTGGCGGTGGGCGGCGCCGTCGCCTGCGAGCCGGGCAGCATCAGCTCCGCGTCCGTCGCGTACACCACCGACGAGACCGTGACCAAGGAGCTCAACCGGCAGAAGGCGGACGTGCGTTGGCTCACCTGCACCGCCTCCTACGGGGAGAGCGGCGGGAAGTCGTCACCCTCGGCGCGGGAGCGGACCGTCGCGACCGTCGACTGCGAGGGCGAGACCGACGACGGCAAGGAGATCACCGTCGACGGCAAGGTCACCCACGCGGTGGACGGGGCGTGCGTGCGCGGGAAGATCACGGCAAAGGTGGACGGCAAGGTGTGGTTCGAGGTCGACGGACTCGGCGACTGCGACTCCACCAGTCCGCCCCCCGTCGGCGGGCCGCCTGCCGGGCAGCCCGGGCCGACCGCCACGGTGACCGTCACCCAGACCATCTGGTGCGAGCAGTACCCGGACTGCCGCCCCGTCGAGGGCAAGTGATCCGAACCCTGTCCGCGCGGCGTCGTCCCTGCATAGGGTGATCAGGTGACATCGTCTGCTTACCTCCGGTTCCCCCATGTGCACGGTGACCTGGTCGCCTTCACCGCCGAGGACGACGTGTGGCTCGCCCCGCTCGACGGCGGCCGGGCCTGGCGGGTCAGCGCCGACAACATGCCGGTGACCCACCCCCGCATCTCGCCCGACGGCACCACGGTCGCCTGGACCTCCACCAGAGACGGCGCCCCCGAGGTGCTCGTCGCCCCGGTCGACGGCGGCCCGGCCAAGCGGCTGACGTACTGGGGGAGTCTCAAGACGCAGGTGCGCGGCTGGACCCCGGACGGCGAGGTCCTGGCCATCAGCACCGAGGGGCAGGCGAGCCTGCGCCGCACCTGGGCGCGTGCCGTCCCGCTGGACGGCGGCCCGGCCACCACCCTGCCGTACGGGCCCGTCGGCGACATCGCCCACGGCCCGCACACGGTGCTGCTGTCCGCGCCGATGGGCCGCGAGGCGGCCTGGTGGAAGCGGTACCGGGGCGGTACGGCGGGCAAGCTGTGGATCGACCGTGAGGGCGACGGCGAGTTCGTGCGGCTGCACGAGGACGTCGACGGGAACATCGAGTACCCGCTGTGGGCGGGCGACAGGATCGCCTTCCTCTCCGACCACGAGGGCACCGGAGCGCTCTACTCCTCCCTCGCCGACGGCTCCGACCTGCGTCGCCACACCCCTCTCGACGGTTTCTACGCCCGGCACGCCGCGACCGACGGCACCCGGGTCGTCTACTCCAGCGCCGGTGAACTGTGGGTGCTGGACGACCTGGAGGGGGCCGAGCCGCGTCGGCTGGACGTGCGGCTGGGCGGGCAGCGCGTCGATCTCCAGCCGTTCCCGGTGAACGCCTCCCGCTGGTTCGGCTCGGCGTCCCCGGACCACACCGCGCGCGGCAGCGCGGTCGCCGTGCGCGGCTCCGTGCACTGGGTCACCCACCGCGCAGGACCGGCCCGCGCCCTGGCCGCCACGCCCGGGGTGCGGGCCCGGCTGCCGCGGACGTTCCGCGCGGACGGCGAGGAGTGGGTGGTGTGGGTGACGGACGCCGAGGGCGACGACGCCCTGGAGTTCGCGCCCGCCACCGGCCTCGCCCCCGGGGCGACACCCCGCCGGATCGCCGCCGGGCAGCTCGGCCGGGTGCTGGACCTCGCCATGGCGCCCGACGGCAGCCGGGCCGCGGTCGCCTGCCACGACGGCCGGCTGCTGCTCGTGGAGCGGGAGACGGGCGAGGTGCGCGAGGTGGACCGCAGCGAGGACGGCGATGTGTCCGGGCCCGTCTTCTCGCCCGACTCGTCCTGGCTGGCCTGGTCCCACCCCGGCCCCCGGCCCCTGTGCCAGCTGAAGCTCGCCAACACCACCGACCTGTCGGTCACCGAGGCCACTCCGCTGCGCTTCCAGGACTACGCGCCCGCGTTCACGATGGACGGCAAGCACCTGGCGTTCCTGTCGACCCGCTCCTTCGACCCGGTCTACGACGAGCACGTCTTCGACCTGGCCTTCGTCGTGGGCGCCCGGCCGCATCTGATCACCCTCGCGGCCACCACGCCCTCCCCGTTCGGGCCGCAGCGGCACGGCCGGTCCTTCGAGACGCCCGACCGGGAGGAGACCCCCGACAGCGAGGGCACCCCCACCACCCGCATCGACCTCGACGGCCTCGCCGACCGCATCGTGCCCTTCCCGGTCGAGGCCGCCCGCTACACCAACCTGCGCGCCGCCAAGGACGGCGTCCTGTGGCTGCGCCACCCGGTCACCGGTGTGCTCGGCGCGTCCCGGGCCACCCCCGACGACCCCGACCCCAAGTCCGAGCTGGAGCGCTACGACCTCGCGCAGCAGCGCGTCGAGCATCTCGCCGTCGACGCCGACCACTTCGCGGTCAGCGGTGACGGCAAGCGGGTGCTGCTGTGGACCGACGGGCGGCTGAAGGTCGTGCCCAGCGACCGGCGCGCCTCCGGTGACGACGACAGCGACTCCAACATCACCGTCGACCTGGGCCGGGTACGCCAGTTCGTCGACCCGGCGGCCGAGTGGCGCCAGATGTTCGACGAGAACGGCCGCATCATGCGGGACCACTTCTGGCGGCCCGACATGAGCGGCGTCGACTGGGACGGCGTCCTCGACCGCTACCGCCCGGTCGTGGAGCGGCTCGCCACCCACGACGACCTGGTCGACCTGCTGTGGGAGGTCCAGGGCGAGCTCGGCACCTCGCACGCCTACGTCACCCCGCGCGGCGGCCACGGCCACGGCCCCCGGCAGGGCCTGCTCGGCGCCGACATCTCCCGCCACGAGGACGGCAGTTGGCGGGTCGACCGCATCCTGCCCTCCGAGACCTCCGACCCGGACGCCCGCAGCCCGCTGGCCGCCCCCGGCGTCGCGGTACGCCCCGGTGACGCCGTCGTCGCGATCGCGGGACAGCCGGTCGATCCCGTTCTCGGCCCCGGCCCGCTGCTGATCGGCACGGCGAACAAGCCGGTGGAGCTGACGATCTCCCCGTCCGGTGGCGGCGACCCCCGGCACGCCGTCGTCGTCCCGGTCGCCGACGAGGAACCCCTGCGTTACCACGCCTGGGTCGCCGACCGCCGCGCCTACGTCCACGAGAAGTCCGGCGGCCGCCTCGGCTACCTCCACGTCCCCGACATGCAGGCCCCCGGCTGGGCCCAGATCCACCGCGACCTGCGCGTCGAGGTCGCCCGCGAGGGCCTGGTCGTCGACGTCCGCGAGAACCGGGGCGGCCACACCTCCCAGCTGGTCGTCGAGAAACTGGCCCGACGCATCGTCGGCTGGGCCGTCCCGCGCGGCATGCGCCCCTACAGCTACCCGGAGGACGCCCCCCGCGGCCCCGTCGTGGCCGTCGCCAACGAGTTCTCCGGCTCTGACGGCGACATCGTCAACGCGGCCATCAAGGCCCTGGGCCTCGGCCCGGTCGTCGGCACCCGCACCTGGGGCGGCGTCATCGGCATCGACAGCCGCTACCGCCTGGTCGACGGCACCCTGGTCACCCAGCCCAAGTACGCCTTCTGGCTGGAGGGCTACGAGTGGGGCGTGGAGAACCACGGGGTCGACCCGGACGTGGAGGTGGTCCAGCGTCCCCAGGACTACGCGGCGGACAGGGACACCCAACTGGACGAAGCCATCCGACTGGCACTGGAGAGCCTGGAGACAGCACCCGCAAAAACGCCCCCGGGCCTGCCAACTTAAGGGGCGCGGGGAACGACGCGACCAGCCACGAACCACCCGCACCCGACGACGATACGATGCCGTCGGCACCGCAACGCCAGAACTTCGGAGGTAACCGAATGGCCGGGGAACCCCAGGAAGACTGCCTGTTCTGCAAGATCGTCGCCGGCACCATCCCGGCGACGATCGTCCGGCAGACAGACACCACCGTCGCGTTCCGCGACATCAACCCCCAGGCCCCCACCCACGTCCTGATCATCCCCAAGGCGCACTACGAGAACGCCGCGGCGCTCGCCGCCGCCGACCCGGCCCTCACCGCCGACGTGGTCCGCGAGGCCCAGGCCGTCGCCGACGAGGAGAAGCTCGACAGCTACCGCCTCGTCTTCAACACCGGCAGCGGCGCCGGCCAGACGGTCTGGCACGTGCACGGCCACGTGCTCGGCGGCCGCGGCCTCGAATGGCCCCCGGGGTAGTGCGCCTTGTCCGTACGTGAACTCGTGGTGCTCGGCACCGCCAGCCAGGTCCCGACCCGGCACCGCAACCACAACGGCTACCTGCTGCGCTGGGACGGCGAGGGCATCCTCTTCGACCCCGGCGAGGGCACGCAGCGCCAGATGCTGCGTGCCGGAGTCGCCGCGCACGACCTGAACCGGATCTGCGTCACGCACTTCCACGGCGACCACTCCCTCGGCCTCGCCGGTGTGATCCAGCGCATCAACCTCGACAGGGTCCCGCACGAGATCACCGCCCACTACCCCCGCTCCGGGCAGCGCTTCTTCGACCGGCTCCGGTACGCCACCGCCTACCGCGAGACCGTCGGCATCACCGAGGCCCCGGTCGCCGCCGACGGGTCCCTGGCCCGCGCGCACAGCTACACGCTCCAGGCCCGGAAGCTCTCGCACCCGGTGGAGTCGTACGGGTACCGGATCGCCGAGCCCGACGGCCGCCGCATGCTGCCCGAGCGGCTCGCCGCGCACGGCATCAAGGGGCCGGACGTCGGCCGCATCCAGCGCGAGGGGGCGCTCGGCGGGGTCTCGCTGGAGGACGTCAGCGAGGTGCGCTGCGGGCAGCGGTTCGCGTTCGTCATGGACACCCGCCTGTGCGACGGCGTGCACGCGCTGGCCGAGGGCTGCGACCTGCTCGTCATCGAGTCGACGTTCCTCGACGAGGACGAGGAACTCGCCGTGGAGCACGGACACCTGACGGCAGGTCAGGCCGCCCGGGTGGCCCGGGACGCCGGCGTGCGGCACCTCGTGCTGACCCACTTCAGCCAGCGCTATACGGAACCCGACGAGTTCGAGCGCCAGGCCCGGGCCGCCGGGTACGACGGCGAGCTGACCGTGGCCCACGATCTCCTGAGGGTGCCGGTTCCGAAGCGTCGGTGAAACGGCCGTACGATGAATTGATGTTCCTCCCCAAAGCCGAACTGCACCTTCACATCGAAGGCACCCTGGAACCGGAACTCGCCTTCGAGCTCGCCGCGCGCAACGGTGTCACGCTGCCGTACGCCGACACGGACGCGCTGCGCGAGGCCTACCGGTTCGAGGACCTCCAGTCCTTCCTGAACCTGTACTACGAGCTCATGGCCGTCCTGCGCACCGAGCGGGACTTCGAGGACCTGGCGAACGCCTACCTCGCCCGGGCGGCCGCGCAGGGGGTGCGGCACGCGGAGATCTTCTTCGACCCGCAGGCCCACACCAGCCGCGGGCTGGACATCGGCACGGTCGTCGAGGGGCTGTGGCGGGCGCTGGGGAACAGCGAGGCGAACCACGGCGTCTCCACCCGGCTGATCCTGTGCTTCCTGCGCGACGAGTCCGCCGAGTCGGCCCTCGCCACGCTGGACGCCGCCAAGCCCTACCTGGACCGGATCACCGGGGTCGGCCTCGACTCCGCCGAGGTCGGGCACCCGCCGGTGAAGTTCCGGGAGGTCTACGAGGCCGCCGCCGCCCTCGGACTGCGGCGGGTCGCCCACGCCGGTGAGGAGGGCCCGCCGGAGTACATCACCGAGGCGCTGGACGTCCTCGGTGTCGAACGCGTCGACCACGGACTGCGCTGCGTGGAGGACCCGGCACTGGTGGAGCGGCTGGTGCGCGACCGGGTGCCGCTGACGCTGTGCCCGCTGTCCAACGTCCGGCTGCGCACGGTCGACACCCTCGCCGACCACCCCCTGCCCGCCATGCTGGACGCCGGCCTGATGTGCACGGTCAACTCCGACGACCCGGCCTACTTCGGCGGCTACGCCGGCGACAACTTCGACGCCGTGCGCACCACCCTCGGCCTCACCGACGAGCGCCTGCGCGAGCTCGCCCGCAACTCCTTCCTCGCCTCGTTCCTGGAGGACGACGAGGAGCTGCGGGCGCGGTATCTCGCCGAGGTGGAGGCGTACACCTTCCGGTAGGGGCCCGTAGAGGCCTCAGAAGACCTCGGACCCCGCCTTGTCGTAGGCACGCTGGGCGGGGACGGCCGGGGTCTCCACCGGGATCTGGACCACCGGCTGCTCCGGGGCCCCGATCTCGGGGATCGCGCCGGTGGGCGTGCCCGTCGCGGCGGCGACCAGCGCGGCCGGGTGGCCGCCGCGGCGGCGGATCGCGCCGGGCAGCAGCGGACGTCCGCCGGTGTGCAGGGCGACGGCGGTCATCGGCAGGGCGATCACCAGCAGTCCCGCGCCGAGGACAGCGCCCATGATGGGGAACCCGGCCTGCGCCGACAGCACGCTGCCGGTCAGCGGCCCGGCGGCGGTGCCCAGCGAGGAAGCCGAGCCCACCAGCACCGCCCAGCGGCCGCGCGGGTCGAGCGAGGCCGCGAGCCCGATGAGGTACGACAGCACCACCGGGTAGAGCGTGTTCCAGGCGATCTCGCCGGCGGCGAAGCTCCCCAGGTCGGTCGCGGAGGCGCTGAGCGCGATGCAGGCGGCGATGAGGACCGTGCCGCCGCCGATCGGTATCGCGCGGCCGAGGCGGGCCCCGAGGGCGCCCGCGGCGAGGACCCCGGCCAGCCCGGCGCCGAGGCCGAGGGCGAAGACCACGCCGACGGTGGCCTCGCCCAGGTGCACCTGCTCCAGGCCGATCCGGCCGCTCACCCCCCACAGGGAGTTCTGGGCGAGCGACCAGCACACCATGGCGGCGGCGAGCACCAGCCCGGAACGGGCGTGCGGCAGCCGGGCCTTGTCGTGCCGGGCGGGCGTGACGGGCGCGCCGACGGGCAGGCGGCCGGTGAGCGGCCAGACCGCCAGGGCGGTGAGGGCGATCGCGGCCAGCGGCAGCCCGTGCCCCGGCCCGAGGTGCGGCACGGTCAGATACACGGCGCCCGCGAGGGCGGAGACGCTGAGCAGCCCGGCCGTGGAGGCCCGGTGCGGGTCGCGCTGGGCGGCGATGAGCGTGGCGGCGACGGTGGTGGCCGTGCCGGAGCCGAACCCGCCGACGACCGCACCGGCGACGACCGCGGGGACGGCGGTGCTCAGGGCCGCGCCGCCGTAGCCGAGCAGGGCCAGGGCGAGACCGAGCCGGGCGAGGGTGCGGGCTCCGGCCCGTTCGACCCGGGAGGCCAGGACGAAGCCGGCGGCGGCCGAACTCAGCAGCAGGGCACTGCCGACGGCGCCGGCCTGCGTGGCGGAGAGCGGAAGGTCCGAGTCGAGCCTGCCGACGGTGGTGGGCAGCAGATACGGAGCGAGGTACCCGGCCGTGAACAGGGCGACGAGGGGCCAGGGGGTGGTGCGGGGGGCGAACACGGGCGTTCCCAGGGCATGCGAAAGGAGCGGGGGGAAAGGGGGGTTGGGCGACGACCGTCGACGGACAGGAACGCGCGAGCAATTTGTATCAAGCACGTAGTCGCCCACGGGAGCTGGGGGCGTGTGATCTGGAGCACGTTGTGTTTGGGGTGGTGAAGCCCGGGTAAACGAGCGCCTTTCTGTCGGCGTCGAGCGGACTTTCGCCGGTGCTCGCGGGCGCCTTCGCCAACGCCAGTGCACCCGCATTCGCCGGTGCTCGCGGGCGCCTTCGCCAGCGCCAGTGCACCCGCATTCGCCGGTGCTCGCGGGCGCCCTCGCTAACGCCAGTGCACCGATCCGGGCCCCGCCGGAACGGTCGCCTCGGCCTTCGCCCGGATCTCCCGCATCACGGCCACGATCCGCTCCTCGTGCGCGGGCGTCAGCCGGGCGACCGGCACCGAGCAGCTGATCGCGTCCTGCGCGGGGCTGTCGTAGCGCAGCGCGAAGCCGAAGCCGACGATGCCGGTCACGCCCTCCTCGCGGTCCACGGACCAGCCGCGGGACCGGATCCGGGCGAGGTCGGCCGTCAGGGACTCCTTGCTCGTGTGCGAGTTCGGGGTCAGCGCCACGTACGGCCCCTCGGGCAACTCCCCGTCCGGGCGTTCCGCCAGCAGGGCCTTGCCCAGGGCCCCGGCGTGCGCGGGCAGCCGCCGTCCCACCCGGCTGATCGTGCGCAGGTATTCGTGCGATTCCCGGGTCGCCAGATACGCCACGTCGCGGCCGTCCAGCCGGCCCATGTGAATGGTCTCGCCGAGCGCTTCGGACGCCTCGTCGAGGTAGGGGCGTACGGCCCGGACGCGCGGGTCGGAGTCGAGGTAGCTCGTGCCGGTCAGCAGGGCGTGGATGCCGATGCCGTACAGGGATCCGGTGACGTCGGTGCGGACCCAGCCGCGTGAGATCAGGGTCTGGAGCAGGGCGTACATCGAGCTGCGCGGTACGCCGAGTTCGTCGGCCAGCTCCTGGAGCCGGGCCGGGCGGTCGCCGCGCGCGGCGAGGAGTTCCAGCAGCTCGACCGTGCGCGCCGCGGACTTCACCTCACGGACGCCCCCTGTGTCTGACATGCACCGATGGTAATCGGGCCGCCCCGGGCGGTTGACGTTCGCATACACAACCCTCATTCTCATACTTAGATGCCATCTACATGAGGAGATGACTGGGAGATGACGACCGTGAGCGCCGCACCGGAGGCGGTCGCACGGCGGCTGCGGGAGGGGATGGCGGGCGGCGTGCTGTCCTTCCCGCTGACGGCCTTCCGCGACGACGGCACCCTCGACCCGGACGGCTTCCGCGCCTACGTGGCCGAGCGGCTCGCCGCCGCGCCCGGCGCGGTGTTCCCCGCCTGCGGCACCGGCGAGTTCTTCTCGCTCGACGAGGACGAGTACCGGCAGGTCGTCACCATCACCGTCGAGGAGGCCGCCGGCCGCGTCCCCGTCGTCGCGGGCACCGGCTACGGCTGGGCCCAGGCCGTCCGGTTCGCGCGCATCGCCGAGGACGCCGGCGCCGACGCACTGCTGGTGCTGCCGCACTACCTGGTCGCCGCCCCGCAGGACGGCCTGGTCGCCCAGCTGGAGCAGATCGCCGCCCGCACCCCGCTGCCCCTGATCGCCTACCAGCGCGGCCAGGTCGCCTTCACCGCCGGCTCGCTCCGGCGCATCGCCGCCCTGCCGAACGTCATCGGCCTCAAGGACGGCCACAGCGACCTCGACCGGCTCCAGCGCCTCACGCTGGCCGCGCCCGAGGACTTCCTGTTCTTCAACGGGGCCTCCACCGCCGAGATCCAGTCCCGCGCCTACGCCACCGTAGGCGTCCCCGCCTACTCCTCCGCCGTCCACGCCTTCGCTCCCGAGATCGCCGGAGCCTTCTTCGCCGCCCTGCGCGACGGCGACCACGGCACCGTCGACAAGCTGCTGCGCGCGTTCTACGTCCCGCTCGTCGAACTGCGCGACCGCGTCCCCGGGTACGCCGTGTCGCTGGTGAAAGCGGCGGCCCGGCTCCGCGGCCACCCCGTGGGCCCCGTCCGTGCCCCGCTCACCGACCCGTCACCGGCCGACCTGGCCGCCCTCACCGCCGTCCTCACCGCCGGACTCGACCTCGTGGGAGCCTCCCTGTGAACCTCACCATCACCGACGTGACGCTCACACCGATCCTGGTCGCGGACCCGCCGCTGCTGAACACCCAGGGCGTGCACCAGCCGTACACCCCCCGGCTGATCGTCGAGGTCGTCACCGCGGACGGGGTCACCGGCGTGGGGGAGACCTACGGCGACGCCAAGTACCTGGAGCTGGCCCGGCCCTTCGCCGAGCGGCTGAAAGGACGCCAGGTCAGCGATCTGAACGGCCTGTTCACGGTCGCCGACCAGGTCGCGGTGGACGCGTCCCGCGTCGAGAACGCCGTAGACGTCGGCGGGCTGCGCGGCGTCCAGACCGCCGACAAGCTGCGGCTGTCCGTCGTCTCCGGCTTCGAGGTCGCCTGCCTCGACGCCCTCGGCAAGGCGCTCGGACTGCCCGTGCACACGCTGCTCGGCGGGAAGGTCCGCGACGCCGTCGAGTACAGCGCGTACCTGTTCTACAAGTGGGCCCACCACCCCGAGGGCGTGCCGGCCGAGAAGGACGACTGGGGCGCCGCCGTCGACCCGGCGGGCGTGGTGGAGCAGGCCCGCCGCTTCACCGAGCGGTACGGCTTCACCTCCTTCAAGCTCAAGGGCGGCGTCTTCCCGCCCGCCGAGGAGATCGCGGCCGTCCGGGCACTCGCCGAAGCCTTCCCGGGACACCCGCTGCGGCTCGACCCGAACGGCGCCTGGTCCGTAGAGACGTCCGTGGAGGTCGCCCGGGAACTCGGGGACGTCCTGGAGTACCTGGAGGACCCGGCCCTCGGCACGCCCGCCATGGCCGAGGTCGCCGCACGGACCGGGGTGCCGCTCGCCACCAACATGTGCGTGACGACCTTCGCCGAGATCAAGGAGGCGTTCACGAAGGGCGCCGTCCAGGTCGTGCTCTCCGACCACCACTACTGGGGCGGGCTGCGCAACACCCAGCAGCTCGCCGCCGTCTGCCGCACCTTCGGCGTCGGCGTGTCGATGCACTCCAACACCCACCTGGGCATCTCGCTCGCCGCGATGACCCACGTGGCCGCCACCGTCCCGGACCTCCACCACGCCTGCGACTCCCACTACCCCTGGCAGTCCGAGGACGTCCTCACCGAGCGGCTCGCGTTCGAGGGCGGCCGGGTCACCGTGTCCGACGCCCCCGGCCTCGGCGTGGAACTCGACCGCGAGCGCCTGGCGGTGCTGCACCAGCGGTGGCTGGACGACGACGGCGCCCTGCGGGACCGCGACGACGCGGCGGCGATGCGGATCGCCGACCCCTCGTGGGTGACACCCGCGATGCCCCGCTGGTAGCGCCCGCTCATGCCCGCGGCGGGGGCGCGCGAGGGCCAGGCGCGAGCTGACGGGACAGGTGGGTCCGGCGTGATCGGCGTCACGTCGTCGGTGATGTGGTGCAGACTGGCCTGATCCGCACCACGTCAGGGAGCGCATCGTGACCGCGTCCACCGCCCCGGCCGGAAAGGGCCTCACCGGAAAGGGATCGCCCCGCCAGAGCCAGGTCGATCCCCTCGCCCCGCTGCGCACACCGGACGACCCGCCCTGGGACGTCTACCTCACCGGGACCGTCTTCCTGGACATCATCTTCACCGGCCTCGACTCCGCCCCGGTGCGCGGGACGGAGTCCTGGGCGCGCGGGATGGGGTCGAGTCCCGGCGGCGTCGCCAACATGGCGACCGCGCTGGCCCGCCTCGGCCTGCGCACCTCCCTCGCCGCGGCCTTCGGCGACGACCACTACGGCGACTACTGCTGGGACGCCCTGGAGCACGGCGAGGGCATCGACCTCTCCCCGTCGCGCACGGTCCCCGGCTGGCACTCCCCGGTGACGGTCTCCATGGCCTACGAGGGGGAGCGCACGATGGTCTCGCACGGCCACGAGCCGCCCCCCGAGGAACCGGCCCCCGAGTGCCCGCCCCGCGCCCGTGCCGCCGTCGCCTCCCTCGCGCCCGGCGTGAGCGCGCCCTGGATCGCCCAGGCCGCCGGCAAGGGCACCCGGGTGTTCGGTGACGTCGGCTGGGACGACACCGGGGCGTGGGATCTGGCGGGGCTGCCCGACCTGCGGCACTGCGAGGCGTTCCTGCCGAACGCGGAGGAGGCCATGCGCTACACCGGCGCGGACTGCCCCCGGGCCGCCGCGCACGCCCTGACCGAGTACGTGCCGCTCGCGGTGGTCACCCTCGGGGCGGACGGGGCGTACGCGGTGGACCGTCGTACGGGGGAGACGGCGGAGGTGCCGGCCATCGCGGTCGAGGCGCTCGATCCGACCGGGGCCGGTGACGTGTTCGTCGCCGGGTTCGTGACCGGGACCCTGGCGGACTGGCCGCTGGCGGACCGGCTGGCCTTCGCCGGGCTGACCGCGGCGCTGTCGGTGCAGGAGTTCGGCGGCTCGCTGTCGGCGCCCGGCTGGTCGGAGATCGCCGCGTGGTGGCGGAAGGTGCAGTCGGTCGAGGGCCAGTCGGCGGTGGCCCTGGAGAGGTACGGCTTCCTGGCCGACCTGGTGTCGGAGGAACTGGTCAGGCCCTGGCCGCTGCGGCGCGCCGTCCCCACGATCGGTTTCCGCCGCTCGGCGTGAGGCGCCCGGACGGAACCCCGACTCCAAAACCCCTACGGCCTTGTCACTCCCCCGTCGTACCCTGGGAATCGCGAGGCCGCCCTCAGCTGCGCGGCCGTGACGAGGAGGAACCGCAGGCCTTCAGCGCCGGCCCATGACTCAATCATCGACAGCTCACACCCCCGCGCAGGAGCAGGCGAGAGCACAGCTCACCGTCCCCGCCCAGCACCCCATGGTCACCGTCCTGGGGTCCGGCGACTCCCTCCTGCGCGTGATCGAGAAGGCCTTCCCGGCGGCCGACATCCACGTCCGGGGCAATGAGATCAGCGCGGTCGGCGACCAGAAGGACGTCGCCCTCATTTCGCGCGTGTTCGACGAGATGATGCTGGTGCTCCGCACCGGGCAGCCGATGACGGAGGACGCAGTGGAACGCTCGATCGCCATGCTGAAGGCGAGCGACAACGGCGAGAGCGACGACCAGGAGACCCCGGCCGAGGTGCTCACGCAGAACATCCTGTCCTCGCGCGGCCGCACGATCCGTCCCAAGACGCTCAACCAGAAGCGCTACGTCGACGCGATCGACAAGCACACGATCGTCTTCGGTATCGGCCCGGCGGGCACCGGCAAGACGTACCTGGCGATGGCCAAGGCCGTGCAGGCCCTTCAGTCCAAGCAGGTCAACCGCATCATCCTGACCCGTCCCGCGGTCGAGGCCGGAGAGCGGCTCGGCTTCCTCCCGGGCACGCTCTACGAGAAGATCGACCCCTACCTGCGCCCGCTGTACGACGCGCTGCACGACATGCTCGACCCGGACTCGATCCCCCGGCTGATGGCGGCGGGCACCATCGAGGTCGCGCCGCTCGCCTACATGCGAGGCCGCACGCTCAACGACGCCTTCATCATCCTGGACGAGGCCCAGAACACGAGCCCCGAGCAGATGAAGATGTTCCTCACCCGCCTCGGCTTCGACTCGAAGATCGTGATCACGGGTGACGTCACCCAGGTCGACCTGCCGGACGGGACGAAGAGCGGGCTGCGGCAGGTGCAGGACATCCTGGACGGCCTGGAGGACGTGCACTTCTCCCGGCTCTCGTCCCAGGACGTCGTCCGCCACAAGCTGGTGGGCCGTATCGTCGACGCGTACGAGAAGTACGACACCACGCACGGCACCCAGAACGGCGCGCACAAGAGCCGCGGCAAGTCCGGGCACAAGGGGAAGTAGACACACACAGCACCATGTCGATCGACGTCAACAACGAGTCCGGCACCGAGGTCGACGAGCAGGCGATCCTCGACATCGCCCGCTACGCGCTCGCTCGGATGCGCATCCACCCGCTGTCCGAGCTCTCGGTGATCGTCGTGGACGCCGACGCCATGGAGCAGCTCCACATCCAGTGGATGGACCTCCCGGGTCCGACGGACGTCATGTCCTTCCCGATGGACGAGCTGCGCCCGCCCTCCAAGGACGACGACGAGCCGCCGCAGGGGCTGCTCGGCGACATCGTGCTGTGCCCCGAGGTCGCGCTGAAGCAGGGCAAGGAAGCGGAGACGCAGCACTCCATGGACGAGGAGCTCCAGCTCCTCACCGTCCATGGCGTGCTGCACCTGCTGGGCTACGACCACGAGGAACCCGACGAGAAGGCCGAGATGTTCGGCCTCCAGGCGGCCATCGTGGACGGCTGGCGCGCGGAGCGGGGCCTGACCGGTCCGTCCCCGGCGCCGACGGTCTCGTAACGCCCGCCGATGAGTCCGCAACTCGCCCTGGGCGCCATCGCCCTGGTCGTCGTGGCCTGGCTCGCCGCCTGCGCGGAGGCGGGCCTCGCGCGCGTCTCCAGCTTCCGCGCCGAGGAGGCCGTGCGCTCCGGCCGCCGAGGCAGCGCCAAGCTCTCCCAGGTCGCCGCCGACCCCACCCGCTACCTGAACGTGGCCCTGCTGGTCCGCGTCGCCTGCGAGATGGCCGCCGCCGCGCTGATCACGTACGGCTGCCTGAAGGAGTTCGACGGCACCACCGAGGCCCTCCTGGTCGCCATCGCGGTCATGGTCCTCGTGTCGTACGTCGCCGTCGGGGTCTCCCCGCGCACCATCGGCCGCCAGCATCCGCTGAGCACGGCGACGGTCTCGGCGTACGTCCTGGTGCCGCTGGCCCGGATCATGGGCCCGATCCCGTCGCTGCTGATCCTCATCGGCAACGCGCTCACCCCCGGCAAGGGCTTCCGGCGCGGCCCCTTCGCCTCCGAGGCGGAGCTGCGCGCCCTGGTCGACCTCGCCGAGAAGGAGTCCCTCATCGAGGACGAGGAGCGCCGCATGGTGCACTCCGTCTTCGAGCTGGGCGACACCCTCGTCCGCGAGGTCATGGTCCCGCGCACGGACCTCGTGGTCATCGAGCGCTTCAAGACCATCCGCCAGGCCCTCACCCTCGCCCTGCGCTCCGGCTTCTCGCGCATACCGGTCACCGGCGAGAGTGAGGACGACATCGTCGGGATCGTGTACCTGAAGGACCTGGTCCGCAAGACGCACATCAGCCGCGAGGCCGAGTCCGAGCAGGTGTCCACGGCCATGCGCCCGGCGTTCTTCGTGCCCGACACCAAGAACGCCGGCGACCTGCTGCGCGAGATGCAGAAGGAACGCAACCACGTCGCGGTCGTCATCGACGAGTACGGCGGCACGGCCGGCATCGTCACCATCGAGGACATCCTCGAAGAGATCGTCGGCGAGATCACCGACGAGTACGACCGTGAACTGCCGCCCGTCGAGGAGCTCGGCGAGGACCGCTTCCGCGTCACGGCCCGCCTCGACATCAGCGACCTGGGTGAGCTGTACGGCCTGGAGGAGTACGACGACGAGGACGTCGAGACGGTCGGCGGCCTGCTGGCCAAGGCGCTGGGCCGCGTGCCCATCGCGGGAGCCTCCTCCGTCGTGGACCTGCCCGACGGCCGGGAGCTGCGCCTGACCGCGGAGGCCGCCGCCGGCCGCCGGAACAAGATCGTGACGGTGCTGGCGGAGCCGGTCGGTCCGGCGGACCCGCCCAAGGAGGAGAAGCCGGAGTGACCCCGCAGGAGTTGCGCGCGTTCTGCCTGTCGTTCAACGCGGCGGTCGAGGACTTCCCGTTCAGCCCGGAGATCTCGGTCTTCAAGGTCCGGGGCAAGCTCTTCGCCCTGTCGTACCTGGACGCGCGCCCCCTGAAGGTGAACCTCAAGTGCGACCCGGAGGAGGCGATCCGGCTGCGCCGCGAGCACGAGGGCCTCGTCGTCCCCGGCTGGCACATGAACAAGCGCCACTGGAACACGGTCACGGTCGACGGCGACCTCCCGGACCGGGTGGTCCGGGAGCTCATCGAGGACTCCTACGACCTGGTCGTGGCGGGCCTGCCCCGAGCGGACCGCCTGCGCCTCGACCGCCCGTGATGCTTCCGTATGCTCGGATCATGACCGACAGCAGCGCGCTCGATCCCGAGGACCGCAAGATCGTCACCCTGGCCCGTTCCGCGCGGGCCCGCAACGGCGTGCCCGAGGGCGCGGCCGTACGGGACGAGACCGGACGCACCTATGTCGCGGGCACGGTGGCCCTCGACTCCCTGAAGCTCAGTGCCCTCCAGACGGCGGTGGCGATGGCGGTCGCCTCGGGTGCCACGTCGCTGGAGGCGGCGGCGGTCGTGACGGAGGCGGAGACCGCGTCCGACGCGGACCGGGCGGCGGTACGGGATCTCGGTGGCGCGGGGACGCCGGTGTTGGTGGCGGGGCCCGACGGAACGGTCCGCACCACCGTCACGGCTGGCTGAACTTCGCTGTAACCGGCGGTAATTAGGCCAGTTTTCAACCTTGCCGCCGTCTGCCTCACACGCATCAATGGAACCGTCAGTTCCGACGGACCGTCAGGTTCGACTCTCGGCGGTGTGCCCGCATCCATGCGCCGAGCGGTCCGCCCCCCACGGAAACGGAGCCGGAATCCCATGAGATGCAAGCGAATCGGAACAGGTGCGGCACTGGCGGCCGGGGCCCTCGCGGTCACCGGGCTCGCCTTCGCCCCCGCGGCCCTCGCCGTCACCCCGCAGACGGCGACGATCAACGCCGACTGCGGAGCCTTCGGCAGCGGCGAGGCCACCCTCACGGCCACGCAGGACGGCACCGCCGCCACCCTCACCGTCAAGTCCTCCGCCATCACCGCGCCCATCGGGCTCGGTGAGGACTCGATCTCGTCCACCCTCACCCTGGTGAAGAGCGGCGGCGGCACCGTCGACTTCACCGGCACGGAGAACCCGGCGATGGCCGCCGGGGCTCCCGTCGAGGTCGGTCCGCTCAGCGGCACCGTGGCCTCCGGCGACAGCCTGGAGGCCTTCGGCGGCTCGCTGAAGATGACCGTCTTCGGCATCACCATCACGTGCACGGCGAGCGGGCCGCAGTCACCGGGCCCGTTCGTGTTCGACTGAGCCACCGCGCACGGGTGCGGGCCGGGTGCCTACAGGGCGTCCGGCCCGCGCTCGCCCGTCCGCACCCGCACGACCGTGTCGACGGGCAGCGCCCACACCTTGCCGTCCCCGATCTTGCCGGTGTGCGCGGCCTTCACGACCGCGTCGATGACGGCGTCGGCGTCCGCCTCCTCCACGACGACCTCGATCCGCACCTTGGGCACCAGGTCGACCTGGTACTCGGCGCCGCGGTACACCTCGGTGTGACCGCGCTGCCGGCCGTAGCCGCTGGCCTCGCTGACGGTCAGGCCGTGCACGCCGAGTTCCTGAAGGGCGTTCTTGACCTCGTCGAGGCGGTACGGCTTGACGATCGCGGTGATGAGCTTCATGCCTGGGGGGTGACCTTCTGGGCGTGGGGGACGACGGAGGAGGAGACCGGGGCGCCGTGGCCCAGGACCCCGTGATCGTAGGCCGTCTCGGCGTGCACCGTAAGGTCCAGGCCCGTCCGCTCCTGCTCCTCGCTCGCGCGCAGGCCCATCGTGACGTCGATCAGCCTGGCGATCCCGTACGTCACACCGAACGCGTACACCGCCACCACGACCACGGCCACCCGCTGCTTGCCGAGCGCGCCGAGCAGCGAGACGGACCCGTCCCAGGGCGTGAGGAGCCCCGCCCCCGCGTTCCCGGACCACGGACCCCGGCCCACAGACCCCGGACACGATCCGTGCGCGCCGGACGCGAAGCGAAAGCGGGAGACCAGGACGCCCACCACCGTTCGGGGCGTCCGGCTGGCGTGAGTCCTGGCGACAGGACTCGCTCCCGCTCGGTCGTAAGGAACGGTTTCGGGAAGCTCTCCGAGGGCGTCCGGTGCGGGGCGGCTTCGAGGATCAGGGACAATGGGCGCCATGAGCGTTCGTACCCCGTCATCCGAAGAGCCGGCCGGAGCTGTGCACAGGGCCGGCTTCGCCTGCTTCGTGGGCCGCCCCAACGCGGGCAAGTCCACCCTCACGAATGCTCTGGTCGGCCAGAAGGTGGCGATCACGGCGAATCAGCCGCAGACGACGCGGCACACCGTGCGGGGCATCGTGCACCGCCCGGACGCCCAGCTGATCCTGGTCGACACCCCGGGCCTGCACAAACCGCGCACGCTGCTGGGCGAGCGGCTCAACGACGTCGTGCGCACGACGTGGGCCGAGGTCGACGTGATCGGCTTCTGTCTTCCGGCGAACGAGAAGCTCGGCCCCGGTGACCGCTTCATCGCGAAGGAACTGGCGTCCATCAAGAAGACGCCCAAGATCGCGATCGTCACCAAGACCGACCTGGTGGACGGCAAGACGCTCGCCGAGCAGCTCATCGCGATCGACCAGCTCGGCAAGGAACTCGGCTTCGAGTGGGCGGAGATCGTCCCGGTGTCGGCGGTCGGCGACAAGCAGGTGGGCCTGCTGGCCGACCTGATCGTCCCGCTCCTGCCCGAGGGTCCCGCCCTGTACCCCGAGGGCGACCTGACGGACGAGCCCGAGCAGGTCATGATCGCGGAGCTGATCCGCGAGGCCGCGCTGGAAGGCGTCCGCGACGAGCTGCCGCACTCCATCGCGGTCGTCGTCGAGGAGATGCTCCCCCGCGAGGACCGCCCCGCCGACAAGCCCCTCCTCGACATCCACGCCTTCGTCTACATCGAGCGCCCCAGCCAGAAGGGCATCATCATCGGCCCCAAGGGCAAGCGCCTGAAAGAGGTCGGCATCAAGTCCCGCAAGCAGATCGAGGCGCTGCTCGGCACCCCGGTCTTCCTCGATCTCCATGTGAAGGTCGCGAAGGACTGGCAGCGCGATCCCCGGCAGCTGCGCAAGCTGGGGTTCTGAGGCCCCGCGGGGCGGTCGCGCCGGCCCCGGCCGCGTCAGGCCCCCCGCACCGCGCTCATGAAGCCGTCCGCAGGCTCGCCCACACCGCGTTGCCGCCCGTGAGGGTCGAGTGGGTGATGCCCCAGGCGTCTGCTATCTCCCGTACGAGCAGCAGGCCGCGCCCGTTCTCGTCGTCGGGGCGGGGGCGGCGGTCGGGGATGCCGCGGCCCGTGAGGTCGCCGTCGTGCACCTCCAGCCGGAAGCGGGCGTCCGTCATCAGCTGGACGCCGCACAGGATCCGCTCGCTGAGCGTGTGCAGCACGGCGTTGGTCACCAGCTCGGACACGAGCAGCACGGCGTTCGCGCACGCCTCTTCGGGCACCTGCCACGCGGCCAGCCGCGCGCGCATGGCATGACGGGCGACTCTGACGCTGGTCCGCTGCGGCGGCAGCTCCAGCCAGTCGGTGCGGTCGGGGCGCACCGCGTCCAGGAACCGGGGAGTGGAGGTCGTGTGGGGGGACACGGCGATCGCCTTCCGTGGGGGTGGGCGAAGTCGAGGAAGGGGCGAGCGGACAACGGACCGGCCGGAGGTGGGGGTTGGGGCTTCCGGAACCCTGGTCACACAAGTAACTATGCTGGGAGAGCAGTTCATGCTGCAACCATCTCCCTGAGGATGTCCCCGGCCTGCGGACCGGGATGGGCATCAAGCCGTAGGCACCTGCGCCCTCAGCAGCTCCCGGTACCAGCGGTACGACGCCTTCGGGGTCCGCTCCAGGCTGCCGAAGTCGACGTGGACCAGGCCGAAGCGGCGTGCGTAGCCCTCCGCCCACTCGAAGTTGTCGAGCAGGGACCACACGAAGTAGCCGCGCACGTCGACGCCCGCCTCCATCGCCCGGTGCAGGGCCCGGACGTGGCCGTCCAGGTAGGCGATGCGGTCCTGGTCGTCGACGCCCGGGTACGAGCAGCCGTTCTCGGTGATGACGACGGGCGGGAGCCGGTCGCCGTAGCGGTCGCGGAAGGTGGTGAGGAGCTCGGTGAGGCCCTCGGGGACGACCGGCCAGCCGAAGTCCGTGACCGGCCGGCCCTCGATCTCCCGCACGGAGAAGGGCAGTTCGGCGGGCATGGTGACCCCGCCGAACTCGATCTCCGCGCCCTGCGGGGCGCCCACCCGGGTCGGGGCGTAGTAGTTGATCCCGTACCAGTCGAGCGGTTCGGAGATCACCTTCAGGTCGGCCTCGACGTCCCCGGGCATCAGCTCGCCGATGCCGTCCGGGTACCGGCCCAGCAGCAGCGGGTCCGCGAACAGCCGGTTCAGCAGCAGGTCGTAGAAGTCCGCCGCCTCCAGGTCCGCCGCCTCGGTCGACGCCGCCCAGGTCGGGCCGTGCGAGTTGGCGACGCCGATGTCCGCGGCGCCCGCGGCGCGCAGCGCCCGGACGGCCAGGCCGTGGGCCAGGAGCTGGTGGTGGGCGACCGGGAGTGCGTCGAACAGCAGCTTCTTGCCCGGCGCGTGCACGCCCAGGGCGTGGCCCAGCAGGGTGTGCTCGGCGGGCTCGTTCAGGGTGATCCACTTCGTCACGCGGTCGCCGAGTCGGCCCGCGACCGTCGACACGTACTCGGCGAAGCGCTCGGCGGTGTCCCGCTCCAGCCAGTCCAGGTCCGCGGGCAGGTCCCAGTGGAACAGTGTGGGCACCGGGCGGACGCCCGCCGCGCACAGGTCGTCCACCAGCCGGTCGTAGAAGTCCAGGCCCTTCTCGGACCGCACCCGCGGCCAGGAGACGGAGAAGCGGTAGGCGTTCACGCCCAGCTCGGCCAGGAGCGCCACGTCCTCGCGGTGCCGGTGGACGTGGTCGCAGGCCACCGCCGCCGTCGAGCCGTCCTTCACCCGTCCCGGCTCGGCCGTGAAGGCGTCCCACACGGACGGTTCGCGCTCGTCCGCGGAGCCCTCGATCTGGTGCGCCGAGGTGGACACGCCCCAGAGGAAGCCGGCCGGGAAGCGGGGGATCGGGTTGCCTGCGTCAGTCGCCATGCGCTGGATCATCCGTACCGGCGGTAACGGAAGTCAACGGCCGGGCGGGAAGGAGCTGTTGCCCGGCCGGTGACGTGGAGCCGTCACGCCCCTTCCTTCAGCACGCGCGAGATCAGCTTCCGCTGCTCGTCCGTCAGCCGGGGATCCGCGCAGTACACCGTCTTCCCGTCCACGGTGAGCTGGTAGCTGAACCCGTCCGGGACCCCGACCGGCGGCGTGCCGCGGCCGGCGGCCAGGGCCTCCTCGGCCAGCGCGTGCCACTCGGAGGCATCGGGCCGGCCCGAGGTGTCCACCTCGGCGTACCGCTCGATGCCCGCGAACCCGCCCGTGCGCCTCACCTGAATCCGCATGGCACCTGTCTAGTACGGAACTACAGGGTCCGCACCCCGACCTGCTCCCAGCCCTTCGCCACGGCGTCCAGCTCCTCCCCGTCGCCGAAGCGCTCCCGGGCGGCCTTGACGGTGAGCGTGGCGAAGTCGACGAACATCGCGTCCTGCCGCAGCTCGCCGCCGGTCAGCACGTCGTACCAGACCTGCCCGGCCCGCTCCCAGGCGTGCCCGCCGAGGGCCGTGGCCGCGAGGTAGAAGGCGTGGTTCGGGATGCCCGAGTTGATGTGGACACCGCCGTTGTCCCGGCCGGTGCGCACGAAGTCGTCCATCGTCGCGGGCTGCGGGTCCTTGCCGAGGACGTCGTCGTCGTACGCCGTGCCCGGCGCCTTCATGGAGCGCAGCGCCGTACCCGTCACCCGCGGGGCGAGCAGGCCCGCGCCGATCAGCCAGTCGGCCTCGGCGGCGGTCTGGCCGAGCGTGTACTGCTTGATCAGGGCGCCGAAGACATCCGACAGGGACTCGTTGAGCGCGCCGGGCTGGCCGAAGTAGGTGAGGTTGGCCGTGTACTGCGTGACGCCGTGTGCGAGTTCGTGGCCGATGACGTCGATCGGGATGGTGAAGTCGAGGAAGATCTCCCCGTCCCCGTCGCCGAAGACCATCTGCTCGCCGTTCCAGAACGCGTTGTTGTAGTCGCGGTCGTAGTGCACCGTCGCGTTCAGCGGAAGGCCGTTGCCGTCGATCGAGTCGCGCCGGAAGGCCTGGAGGAACAGCTCGAAGGTGGCACCGAGACCGGCATAGGCGCGGTTGACGGTGGCGTCCTTGCCGGGCTTGTCGCCCTCGCCACGCACCTTGTGGCCGGGCAGCTCGGTGCCGTGCCGCGCGTCGTGGATCGTGCGCCGCGGCCGGCCGTCGGCGACCGCGGCGACGGCGGTCGCGCCGATGACCGTCGTGAGACGGCGCTGGGTGCGCTCGAAGGCGTCGCGCTGGAGGGTGCGGCGGGCGGGACGGGCGAGTGCGGGGTCCTCGGCCTGGGCGAGCTTGTCGAGGACATGAGGCGGAACGATGGTGCAGAAGACGGGCTCGTGGCCCCCGTGAGTCGTCATGCCCGGCACCCTTGCACTGCGTGACGAAACTGTCACTAGTCGCCACCATGATTGGTGAAATACCAGGACAACCATCCTCACGCTCCGTGGTGAGTGCTATGGCGAAGTGGGATAGCGCACTTTTTGTCCCGTTTGCGTGCCGGGTCCCGCATACTGATACGACCCCACGCGCCGGGGAGAGGCTCGGCTAGCATGCTGCGCATCATGCGTTTCGGGCTGCTTCTCCTTAGCTGCCGCGGCGAGGGCCTGTAGTCGAGGCCGACTCCCTCCCCGCGGAGCTTGGTGCTGCGTCGTCGGCCGTCCTTCCGGACACCCTCTGAGGAGCCCCCGCATCATGGCGAACCGTCAGCAGCCCAGTTCCATGCCGATCCACAAGTACGGCCGCTACGAGCAGGTCGACATCCCGGACCGCACCTGGCCGCAGAACCGTGTCACCACCGCCCCCCGCTGGCTCTCCACCGACCTGCGTGACGGCAACCAGGCCCTGAT
>NZ_JBEZWN010000029.1:0-90313 GCF_040637495.1 Streptomyces sp. NPDC029044 | reverse complement strand
ACGTGGGGCGGGCCGGGGCGGGGGGCGGCGGGGGGTGGCGGAGGCGCCACCGCGACGTGTGGCAGCCGCTGCCCGCCGCCCTGCGCCGGCCGTTCGCCTTCGGCGGCGCGGCCCGGGAGGCGGACCCGGACTTCGACCCCCTGAACCACGTGCGGCTGCACGCCCCGACCGCCGACTTCCAGACGGTCGCGGGCCGGCTCATGGAGCGCCCCCTGGAGCGCGACCGCCCGCCCTGGGAGGCCCATGTGCTGCCGGGGGAGGACGGCGTCTGCTTCGCCGTGCTGTTCAAGTTCCACCACGCCCTGGCCGACGGGCTGCGGGCGCTGACCCTCGCCGCGGGCGTCATGGACCCGATGGACGTGCCGGCCCCCCGGCCCCGCCCCGTCGAGCCCCCGCGCGGCGCCCTGCCGGACGTGCGCGACCTGCCCGGGCTGATGCGCGGCGCCCTGTCGGACATGAGCCGCGCCCTGGACATCGGCGCATCCGTCGCCCGCTCCTCCCTCGACGTACGGTCCACCCCCGCGCTCACCTGCGAGCCGAGCGGCACCCGCCGCACCGCCGGAGTCGTGCTCGACCTCGACGACGTGCACCGCATCCGCAAGACCGTCGGCGGCACCGTCAACGACGTCCTCATCGCCGTCGTCGCGGGCGCCCTGCGCCGCTGGCTCGACGAGCGCGGCGACGGCAGCGAGGGCGTCGCGCCCCGCGCCCTGATCCCCGTCTCCAAGCGCCGCCCCCGGACCGCGTACCCGCAGGGCAACCGGCTCTCCGGGTACCTGATACGGCTTCCGGTGGACGATCCGGACCCGCTGGCCCGCCTCGCCTCCGTCCGGGAGGCCATGGACCGCAACAAGGACGCCGGCCCCAACCGGGGCGCGGGCGCCGTCGCGCTGCTCGCCGACCACGTGCCCGCCCTGGCCCACCGGCTCGGCGGCCCCTTGGTCGGCCAGGCGGCCCGGATCTGGTTCGACCTCCTGGTGACCAGCGTGCCCCTGCCCAGCCTGGGCCTGAAGCTCGGCGGCCACCCGCTCACCGCCGTCTTCCCCTTCGCGCCGCTGGCCCCCGGCCACTCCCTGGCCGTCGCGGTGTCGACGTACCGGGGGAGTGTCCATTACGGGCTCGTCGCCGACGCCGAGGCGGTCTGGGACCTGGACCTGTTCGCCGCGGCCGTCTCCAAGGAGGTGGCGACGCTGATCAAGGCCTGCCGGTCGTGATCAAGGCGACTTTGGCGGTGCGGGCCGACGCTCCGTAGAATTCGCCCTTCGAAAGCGGGCGCGACCGGCGCGCCGCGACGGCAGAGCAGGGAACGACAGCGGCGATGACGGTGACAGAGGACGGCCCGCAGGCCATGGACGGGGCGAGCGGGCTCTCGTACGGACCCGGCATCGACCCGGAACGCCTGGCCGTCTGCCTCGGCGTGCTGGAGGAGCTCGACAAGCTGGACGTCGACCATCCGGACGCCATCGCGGTGCGCCGGGCCACGGCCGGGATCTACCGCACGGTGAAGCAACGCCGCCGCCAGGAGCGCCGGGCCGCCAAGACCGCCCACGACAAGGCGGTCACGGAGGCCACGGCGACCGGCTCCGCCCAGCGCATCGACGACGAGACCGAGGGTCTGCTGCCGTCGTCGACCACCGAGGAGGGCAGGATCGCGGGGATACTCCAGCGCCCGCGCTCCTGCTACACCTGCAAGACCCGGTACGTGGAAGTCGACTACTTCTACCACCAGCTCTGTCCGGACTGCGCCCGTCTGAACCGCGAGAAGCGCGACGTCCGCGCCGACCTCACCGGCAAGCGCGCGCTGCTCACCGGCGGCCGGGCCAAGATCGGCATGTACATCGCGCTGAGGCTGCTGCGCGACGGCGCGCACACCACGATCACCACGCGCTTCCCCAAGGACGCCATCCGCCGGTTCAAGGCGATGGACGACTCCGCGGACTGGATGCACCGCCTGGAGGTCGTCGGCATCGACCTGCGCGACCCGGCCCAGGCCGTGGCCCTCGCCGACCAGATCGCCGACGCGGGCCCGCTCGACATCCTCGTCAACAACGCGACCCAGACCGTGCGCCGCCTGCCCTCCGCCTACGCCGCGCTGGTCGAGGGCGAGAGCGCCCCGCTGCCCGCCGGGGAGCTGCCCGCCCACCACGTCATCGGCGCCTTCAACTCCGGTGCGGTGGACGGCATCGCCGCGCTGCCCCTCGGCACGAGCGGGCTCGACGCCCAGCAGGTCGCCGACCTCGCCCTGGTCGCCGGCAACGCCAGCGTCGAACGGCACCTGGACGGCACGGCGATCGACGCGGGCGGGCTGGTGCCCGACGTGGTCGACTCCAACACCTGGGTGCAGACGATCGAGCAGATCTCGCCCGTCGAGCTGCTGGAAACCCAGCTGTGCAACTACACGGCGCCGTTCATCCTGATCAGCAAGCTGCGGCCGGCCATGGCCGAGGCCGCCAAGAAGGCGGAGAGCGGGCGCGCCTACGTCGTGAACGTGTCCGCGATGGAAGGGGTCTTCGGACGCGGGTACAAGGGCGCCGGGCATCCGAACACCAACGCCGCGAAGGCCGCGATGAACATGGTCACGCGCACCAGCGCCCAGGAGATGTTCCAGACCGACGGCATTCTGATGACCTCCGTCGACACGGGCTGGATCACGGACGAGCGGCCGCACTACGACAAGCTGCGGCTCGCCGAGGCCGGGTTCCACGCGCCGCTGGACCTCGTCGACGGAGCGGCCCGCGTCTACGACCCCATCGTGCGGGGTGAGGCGGGAGAGGACCTCTACGGCGTCTTCATGAAGGACTACGCGCCCGGCAAGTGGTAGTCGTCCCTGCCCCGTGACGGGCTGTCAAGGCCCGTCCGGAAAACGCCGTCGCCGGCATACGCCGTTCGGGTGATCCGCAAAACGCCCGTCGGCGTACAAAACGGTACGTAAACCGGAGTTGAACGCCGTCTGACGCGCGATCGTTACCGGTTGTTTTCAGCCCCATCGAGCGGGGCCCCGCTCATTTGGTTAGTCTGATCCGGACGGACAGCAGCACGGGGTCCTACCCACACCCACGGTCCGTCATGGGACCAGCCGGTTCACCACGGCCTGCTCTCCCGTGAGTCGACCGGCGCCACCGCGTCCGAACTGCATTTGACATAGAGGCCCGAGCGGGCGTCAGGCGCAGCAGGACCGGCGCGTACGTCCCGAGGGTGACCGACACATAAGGAGTGCGCGGTGACACCGGAGAAGACGAATCGCGATCAGCGCCCCAAGGAACGCGGCGAGCGCGCCGGCCGACGGGTCGACGAGCTCGGCAGCCTCGACGTCTGGGCCCGTTCGGCCCCGATCCGCCTCGCGGGCTACGAGGAAGACCTCGCGGAGCCCCACATCCTGCCCAGCGTCGACTGAGCGGGCAGCCCCCACCGCGATCGCCGAGAGCATGGGCGTGCGAGACTCGCACCCATGCTGATCAGGGAAGCAACGGCTGACGACTGGCCTCGTATCTGGCCGTTCTGGCACCGCATCGTCGCCGCGGGTGAGGCCTACGCATGGGACCCGGGTACCTCCGAGGAGGAGGCCCGGGTCCTGTGGATGAACCCGGCGAAACACGTCTATGTCGTCGAGGACGACAACGGTGCCGTCGTCGCCTCCGCCTATCTCACCCCCAACTACGGTGGCCCGGCCGCCCGCATCGCCAACGCCGGCTTCATGGTCGACCCGGACCGGGGCGGCCGGGGCTACGGACGCGCCCTGGCCGGCCACCTCCTGACCGAAGCCCGCGCCGCCGGCTACCGGGGGATGGTGTTCAACGCCGTCGTCGAGACCAACCCGGCCGTGAAGCTGTGGACGTCCCTCGGCTTCACGATCCTGGGCACGGTCCCGGACGCCTTCGACCACCCCCGGCGCGGACCGGTGGGCCTGCACATCATGTACCGGGCGCTGTAGAGCGCCAGAGGAGCGGCCGTCAGGGCCGGGCGTACGGACGGGTCATGATCTCCATGTTGTGGCCGTCCGGGTCGTCGAAGTAGGCGCCGCGGCCCCCGAAGAGGTCGTTGACCCGGCCCGGTGCGGTGTGGTTCGGATCGGCGTAGTAGGTGACGCCGAGCGCCTCCAGCCGGCTGATCATGGCGTCGAACTGCTCCTCGGGCACGAGGAACGCGTAGTGCTGCGGCTGGACGGGCTCGTCGCGCTTCTCGTAGTAGTCGAGGGTCACCCCGTTGCCCAGGTCCACGGGCAGGAAGGGGCCGAAGGGGGCCCCGACCTCCAGACCGAGGACGGCCGCCAGGAACTCGGCGGACAACTGGCGGTCCGAGGCGTAGACGGCGGTGTGATCGAGGCGGGCGACGGTGGTGGGCAGGGCAGGCGGAACGGGGGACATGAGTGGATGCGTCTCCGAGTCGTGTGAAATCCGTGGTGAAGCGCCGCTGAGGCGCCAGGGGATGAAGACACGGAGACGAGAGGCGGGGCGCGTGCCCTTTCCGGCTCTCGGACGAGCCCGGGCGGGGTCACCCCCGCCGCGCTCACGCCGAGGCCGGGCGCCTCACTCGTGCTTGGCCTACGGCCGACCCGGCAGTCACCCGGCCGACCTTAGTCCATCGGCGCCGTGCGCTGCCACGGATTTCGTTCCTCCAGCCGGCCTGCCACGTCGAGGAGTTGGGACTCCGAGCCGGGCCGCCCCACCAGCTGCACGGCGCAGGGGGCCCCGGAGGGGAGAGTTCCGCAGGGGACCGCCATGGCGGGCCAGCCGGTCAGGTTCCACGGCGGCGTCAGGGGCGAGTAGTTCGTGTTGGCCAGCAGGTTGCTCAGCCAGCCCCGCTCGTGCCAGGGCCCGGCCTTGGGGGAGCGGCGTGCCAGCGCCGGGGTGAGCAGCACGTCGTACTCGGTGAAGAACGGCTCCAGCCGTTCCCGGAGCTTCTCCCGGCTCGCCCCGGAGCGCACGGCGGTGATGAAGGGGCGGCCGATTCTCGCGTGGACGCGGGTGCGCCGCGTCAGCAGGCGGGGGTCGAGGGGCTGGGCGTCCGCGGCCGTGCCCGCCGTCCAGTGGATCAGCGAGGTCGTGGCGAGGGACACCGGGTAGGGCGGGTCGGCGCGCCGGACCTGGTACCCCGCCCGCATCAACAGCCCGGCCGCGTCCCGGGCGGCCGCCGCGTACGGGCGGCTGACGGTGACGCCGGCCAGCGGGCTGCGCAGTGACACGGCGACCCGGAGCGTGCCGGGCTCGGAACGGGGTGCGGGTGCGGTGCCGGCGAGGACCGAGAGCATCAGACGGGCGTCCTCGACGGTCGTGGCGAGCGGGCCGTGCTCCGCCATGCCGAACCAGGTGCTGCCCTCGCCCGTCGGCACCACACCCCGGCCCGGCTTGATGGTGACCAGGCCGCAGTTGGCGGCCGGTATGCGCAGGGAGCCCATGCCGTCGTTGCCGAGGGCGACCGGCACCATTCCGGCGGCGACGGCGGCCGCGCTGCCCCCCGACGAACCGCCCGCGGAACGCGCCGGGTCCCAGGGGTTGCGGGAGATGCCCAGCACGCCGTCTGTCGTGCCGAAGACGCACAGTTCGGGCACGTGCGTCAGCCCCACGACCACCGCGCCCGCCGCCCGCAGCCGGGCCACCGTCACATGGTCCTGCGCGGCCGGGGTGTCCGGTGTCGCCGCCGAGCCGACGCGGGTGGACTCGCCGCGCACCGCGAGGTTGTCCTTGACGGCCACGGGCACTCCGGCCAGCGGCAGTTCGGCGAAGTCGCCGCGGGCCGCCACCTCGTCGGCCTCGGCCAGGGCCGCCTCGGCGCGCACCGAGCGGAAGGCGCCCACGCGGCCGTCGAGCCGCTCGATCCGGGCGAGGTGCTCGGCGACCACCTCGCGGGGCGTGACCCGCTTCTCGCGGACGGCGGCGGATATCTCGGCGGCGGTGCGGCCGGCCCAGGTGGTCACAGCGGCTCCTCGGAGGGAATCGGAGGGGATGCGGAGGCATACGCGGACTTACTGACGAGTACGCAGGGAGAACTCTGCACTGGTCGCGAGCGCGCGTCGAGGCCGTCGGCCGTGCCGGTGCCGGATCAATGCAGTGGCCCGGGGCTTGATGGGACCAGTTCAGCGCAGATGGCGCGCGAAGAAGGCCTCGGTGACGTCCATCTCGGCCGCCCACCGCGGCCCGAACGTGTGGCCCTCGCCGGGGACCGCGCGGAGTTCGACGTCCTTGCCGGCGTCCGCGAACGCGGCGGCGGCCTCCCGCGACCAGGCGAGGGGGCAGGTGTCGTCCGCGGTGCCGTGCTGGATCAGCAGAGGGTCGCTGACGCGGTCGGCGTAGGTCAGCGGTGAAACGCCGCGCCAGAACGCCGGGTCCTCCCCGGGTGTGCCGTGCTTCTCCTCGATCTCGGCGACGAGGGGATCGCCGTCGGGCCGCTGGAAGTGGTCGATGTTCTCCTGGGGCCGGGCGCTCACCGGCGCGTGGGCGACCGCCGCGTCGAACAGGCCGGGCGCCACGACCAGGGTGTTGTACACGATCCCGCCGCCCATCGACCGGCCGAACAGGCCGATCCGGTCGCCGTCGATCTCGGGGCGCCCGGAGTTTCGCAGGGCCAGGGCCGCGCCGATGACGTCCTCGGTGTAGCCGAGCCGCAGGTTCACGTCGTTGTCCGGATCCTTGTCGGAGCGGGCGTGGTTGCGGTAGTCGGTGTGCAGGACGACGTGGCCGCCGCGGGCCAGGCGGTCCTGCTCGCGCGGCATGCCCTGGCCGCTGAAGTAGGTGTCCGGGTCGATGTAGCCGTGCGCCAGCACCAGCGCCGGGAAGGGGCCCTTGCCCTCGGGGATGTTCATGATCCCGGAGATGGTCAGGCCGTTCGCCTCGTAGGTGACGGCGTAGCGGGTGTAGGCGGAGTTCCGGTCGAGCACGTCACCGAGACGCAGCCCCGAGCCGGTGTGCTCGCGCTGCATCAACGCCGGGAGGGAAACGGGGTCGGGCGGGGTGGGGGTGGGCGTGGCGCGGGGGCTCACGCCGGTGGTCCGGGCCGGCGCCGGGGACGGCGTGGGCGCGCCGTCCTCCGCACCGCCGGTGCAGCCCGTCGCGACGGCCAGCAGCACTCCGGCGGCCGCGCAGGCGGTGCCCCGAAGCCGCATACGGTTCAGTGTGACGCCGACGCGTGCGGGAGGGTAGGGCAGCCGCCGCCCAGGTCGTGTGCGGGTGCCGTCGGCCGTCCGGAGAGCGCACCCAGCAGCGGGGTCGGCCGCCGGGGGGAGGGTAGGGCGGCAGCAGCCCAGGTCGTGTGCGGGTGGCCGTCGGCCGTCCGGAGAGCGCACCCAGCAGCGGGGTCGGCCGCCGGCGGGACGGCGTGGTCAGCCACGGCTTGACCCGGCGGCACAGGGCGGAGCCCGTGCAGGCCGCGACGGCTGCGGTGCGCTGAGAGGCAGGGGGAGACGCAGGTCACCTTCGCCCATGTCACATCGTGACGAGCCGCTGCCTCATAGGGGTGTACGCACCGACAACGGCAGAGGAGCTCACCATGAGCGCACGACTGGACGTCTTCGCCATCCCGAGCGCGAGCAAGCTCATCAAGCAGTTCTACTCCCTGGGGCGGCTGGTCGTGGAGTCACCGCTGCCGGCCGCCACCCGGGAGCTGGTCTCGCTCCGCACGAGCCAGATCAACGGATGCGCGGTGTGCATCGACATGCACACCAAGGAGGCGACCGCCGCCGGCGAGAGCGCCGTACGTCTCCATCTGGTCGCGGCGTGGCGGGAGGCCACGGTCTTCACCGACGCCGAGCGCGCCGCGCTGGAACTGGCCGAGCAGGGGACCCGCATCGCGGACGGCGCCGGCGGCGTCCCGGACGAGGTCTGGGAGCGGGCCGCCAAGCACTACGACGAGGAGCAGCTCATGGCGCTGGTCACCCTCATCTCCTTCATGAACACCGCGAACCGGCTGAACGTCATGCTGGAGCAGCCGGCGGGCGACTACCGGCCCGGCCAGTTCACGTAGGCAAGGAGCACCGGGCCCTGGGCATTGCCCAGGGCCTGTCCGGATGAGTCCACGGACACCCCCCTGGCTAGGTCGTGCCCGGCGGATCGGGGCTGATGGTCGCCAGCAGGTGGGCAACCAGGGGATCACGGTCGTTCTCGCGCCAGGCGACGGCCACTCGTGTCCGGGCGGTGCCGGGATCGAGCCTGCGGAAGGCGACGCCTTTGAGGCGGATGCGTCGGATGCTCGCCGGGGCCAGGGAGACGCCCAGGCCGGTTTCGACGAGGGCGCACACGGTTTGCCACTCCACCGCGTGCTGGACCACCCGCGGTGTGAACCCTGCTGCGGTGCACAGGCCGATGATCTGGTCGTGCAGTGGCGGGCCGACCGGGCGGGGGAGCAGCACGAAGGGCGAGTCCGCCAACTGTGCGAGCCGTACGGTCCGTTGGGCTGCCAGATGATGGCTGGACGGCAGCACGGCCACGAAAGGCTCGCTGAGCACCGTCCTGAAGCCGAGCTCCGTCTCGTCGGTGGGCGGTTCGCGCAGGAGACCGATGTCGATGGTCCGGTCATGCAGGGCGGCGATCTGCGGAGCGGTCGTCATCTCGCGGATGTCCAGGTGCACGCCGGGAAACCGGTGACGGAAGGTGCGCAGCAGGCCGGGCAGGATCGTCAGGGCGAGGGAGGCGGCGAATCCGATCCGTAGGCGGCCGGCCCGGCCACTGCCGACGGCCCGGGCTGCGGCCAGGCCGTCCGAGAGGTCGGTGAGGGCCCGCCGGGCGGCGGGCAGAAGTTCGCTGCCGGCTGGGGTGAGGGCCACCCGCCCTGGTGCACGGGTGAACAACGCGTGGCCGACCTTGTCCTCCAGGCGGCGGATCTGCTGGCTCAGCGGTGGCTGGGCGATGCCCAGGCGGGCGGCCGCGTGGCCGAAGTGGAGTTCCTCGGCGAGCACGACGAAGGCGTGCAGTTGCGGCAGGGGGAGTTCGGGACGCTCCATATGCCTAGAGATATCAGATCGTGCATCGGACCGTATTAGACGTATCACTGCCGGTCATTTAGCGTTCGGCCCATGACAGAGCGACGCGCGATCCTCAGCGGCTCGACCTTTGAGGAGCAGATCGGCTATGCCCGTGCTGTGGTCGACGGCGACTGGGTGCATGTGTCCGGGACGACCGGGTTCGACTACGCCAGCATGACGATCTCCGACGACGTGGTGGAGCAGGCCGAGCAGTGCCTTCGCACTATCGAGGCCGCCCTGGCCGAAGCGGAGTGCACCTTCGCCGACGTGGTGCGTGTGCGCTACCTCCTGCCCGACCGCGAGGACTTCGAACCCTGCTGGCCGGTCCTGCGCCGCTCCTTCGGCGACGTTCAGCCGGCCGCCACGATGCTCATGTGCGGCCTCGCCGACCCGCGGATGAAGATCGAAATAGAGGTGACCGCGCGGCGGCGCTTCCCCCGCACGGTGGCGCCGTGAGCCATCACGCGGAAACGCCCGTCGCGCCCGTCGAAGCGTATGAACCCCCTTACTGGTGGCTGTCTTCACTGCGGTGCGCACCCAGGACCAGAGCGGCTACGGCGAGACCGACGCCCGCCTGGAAGACCTGGTGAAGGACGTCCCCGGGTATCTGGGGACGGACCACGCGCAGACTCCCGGCCGGCTCGGCATCACCGTCGGCTGCTTCCGCGACGCCGACGCCCTCACCCGCTGGCGGACCGACGCCGGGCACCGCGCGGCGCAACAGCGCGGGCGAGCCGAGCGGTACCGGAGCTACACCCTGCATGTGGCGAAGGTTGAACGCAGCAACGGGTTCACGCGATCGCGGGACCCGCAGGACCCGACGGCAGGCTGACCGACCGGGACCACCTCGGCGGCCGGACACCAGCCAGCCGGGTCACCAACCTCTCCGACCAGCACCTCTAGGGCCCGAGCTGTGCTCGCAGCCATTCCTCCACCTCGCCGACGTGCGCGGCCGCCGCCGCGCGGGCCGCCTCCGGGTCGTGGGCCGCCAGGGCGCGATGGATCGCCGCGTGCTCGCGGCGGGTCCGGGCGAAGGCGCCCTCCTCCTGGTAGCCGCGCCAGACGCGGGCGCGGAACGTCCGGGACGACAGGCCCTCCAGGATGGCGGCCATCGTCTCGTTGCCCGCGGCCGCCGCGATCGCCCGGTGGAAGGCCAGGTCGTGGGCGAGGATCTCCTCCGGATCGTCCGTGGCGTTCATTGCCGTCAGGTGCTTCTCCACCTCGGCCAGCTGGTCCGCGGTGATCCGCGCGGCGGCCAGCGCCGTCGCCGTCGACTCCAGGACCCGCCGGATCTCCAGCAGCTCGACCAGCTGTGGGCCGCGGGACAGGTCCGCCACGACGCCGAAGGTCTCCAGCAGGTCGCCGGCCTCCAGCCGGGTGACGTAGATGCCCGAGCCGTGCCGGGCCTCCAGCACGCCCATCACCGTGAGCGCGCGGATCGCCTCCCGCATCGAGCTGCGGGAGATGCCCAGCCGGGCGGCCAGATCGCGCTCGGTCGGCAGCCGCTGGCCCGGCTCCAGCCGGCCCTCGCCGATCATCGCCTTGATCCGCTCGATGGCGCGCTGCGTCACAGTGCCCTTCTGCGGGGCTGATCCGTCGTCCACGCCACTCCTCCGATCACAGCGTTCCGGCGCAGTCTAACCAGCAGGGTGGTCGGACCACTATGGGTCAGTAGCGGGGAAAGTTGCCGCCCGAGGGTGTTCTGGCGCGGGATTGGTCTGATAAGTATGCGGGCATCTGCTGGACCACCGGTCGATGGGAGCCCTCTGAGATGCCCGGAAGCACAGTGCGGAAGCGGAACAGGTCACGGATCCTCGGCGCGGTGGCCCTGGCCACCGGAGCCTCCCTGACACTCGCCGCCTGCGGCAGCACCAAGGACACCGGCGCCTCCGGGGCCGGAGGCGGTGACGGCACCGGCAAGGTCGGGGTGGTGCTGCCCCTGCTGACCTCGCCGTTCTGGCAGTCGTACAACGACTACGTGCCGAAGATGGCGAAGTCCGAGGGCGTGGACGCGATGAAGACCGTCAACTCCAACAGCGACCCCTCGCAACAGATCACCGACATCAACAACCAGCTGAACCAGGGCGTCAAGGGACTGGTCGTCGCCCCGCTGGACAGTGCCGCCATCGAGGCCGGACTCGACCAGGCCGAACGCAAGGGCGTGCCGGTGGTCGCCGTGGACGTGGCGCCCGACAAGGGCAAGGTCGCCATGGTGGTCCGGGCGGACAACGTCGCGTACGGCGAGAAGGCATGCCGGTACCTCGGGGAGCACATCACCTCCGGCAAGGTCGTGCAGATCATGGGCGACCTCGCCTCGGTCAACGGCCGGGACCGCTCCGAGGCGTTCCGCGCCTGTGTGAAGAAGAACTTCCCGAAGCTGAAGGTCCTGGAGATCCCCGCCAAGTGGGAGTCCGACACGGCGGCCTCCAAACTCGACACGCTCCTCAACGCCAACCCCGACATCAAGGGCATCTACATGCAGGCGGGCGGCGTGTACCTCGCGCCCACGCTCCAGACCCTGAAGTCCAAGGGCATGCTGAAGAAGGCCGGGGAGGAGGGCCATATCGCGATCGTCTCCAACGACGGCATCCCGCAGGAGTTCGACGCGATCCGCAAGGGCGAGATCGACGCGACCGTCTCCCAGCCCGCCGACGCCTACGCCAAGTACGGCATGTACTACATCAAGGCGGCGATGCAGGGGAAGCAGTTCAAGCCGGGCCCGACGGACCACGACTCGACCATCGTCAAGCTTCCCAGCGGCATCCTGGAGGACCAGCTGCCCGCCCCGCTGGTCACCAAGGACAACGTCGACGACCCCGAGCTGTGGGGCAACACGGTCGAATGAGCAGCCCACTTGTCGAGGCACGGGACGTCGTCAAGCGCTACGGCCCCACCACCGCTCTCGCCGACGGCCGGCTCACCGTCCTGCCCGGCGAGTCCCACGCCCTGGTCGGCCGCAACGGCGCGGGCAAGTCGACCCTCGTCCGCATCCTCACCGGCCTCCAGGCACCCGACGAGGGCACCGTCCGCTTCGACGGCGAGCCCGCGCCCCCGCTCACCGACCGGGACGCCTGGCGCCGCAAGGTCGCCTGCGTCTACCAGCACCCGACGGTCGTACCCGAACTGACCGTCGCCGAGAACCTGTTCATCAACCGGCAGCCGCTGCGGCGGGGCTTCATCAGCTGGCGCCGGCTGAAGTCCGAAGCGGCCGCACTCCTCGACACCTGGGACGTGCGTGTCGACCCCGAAGCCCGCACGGCCGATCTCAAGGTCGAGGACCGGCAGATGGTGGAGATCGCCCGGGCGCTGTCCTTCGGCGCCCGCTTCATCGTCCTGGACGAACCCACCGCCCAGCTCGACAACCGGGAGATCGAGCGCCTCTTCACCCGCATGCGGGCCCTCCAGGACTCGGGCGTCACCTTCCTGTTCATCTCCCACCACCTCCAGGAGGTGTACGAGGTCTGCCAGACCGTCACCGTCCTGCGTGACGCCCGCTGGATCACCACCGCGCCGGTAGCCGATCTCCCGCGCCAGGCGCTGGTGGAGGCCATGGCCGGGGAGACGGTCGCCGAGGCGGCCGAGCGTCAGCGGGCCGTGGACGCCGCGGGCCCCGTGCTCCTCGACGTCCGCGGCCTGCGTTCGGCGGCCTACGAGGACGTCGACCTCACCGTCCGTCGCGGGGAGGTCGTCGGACTCGCCGGGTCCAGCGCCAGCGGCAAGATCGAGCTGGCCGAGACGTTCACCGGGCTGCACACACCCACCGGAGGGACGGCCCGGCTGGACGGAACACCGCTCCCGTTCGGCGACGTCCGCGGAGCCCTCGAAGCGGGGGTCGGCTTCGTGCCCCGCGACCGGCACGAACAGGGCCTGGTCTTCGGCATGTCCATAGGTGACAACGCCACCCTCAGCGTCCTGGAGCGGCTAGGCCGCTTCGGGTTCGTCGGCACCGAACGCAGACGCGGGGTCGCCACCGCCCTGATCGAACGGCTCGACATCCACGCCGAGGGACCCGAGCAGCCCGTCTCGGACCTGTCCGGGGGCAACGCGCAGAAGGTCGTCATGGCCAGGGCCCTCGCCTCCGACCCCCGGCTCCTGGTCCTGGTCAACCCCACCGCGGGCGTCGACGTGAAGTCCAAGGAGTCCCTGCTCGCCCGCGTCGACAGCGCCCGCGAGGACGGCACCGCCGTTCTCGTCGTCTCCGACGAACTCGACGACCTCAGGCGCTGCGACCGGGTCCTCGTCCTCTTTCACGGCCGTGTCGTCGCCGAACACCCGGCCGGCTGGCGCGACCACGAGCTCATCGCCTCCATCGAAGGAGTGGACCATGGCTGACACCAAGGCCCCGCCGGTGAAGCCGGTGCTCGTGACCGGCACCGGGCAGGCACGCACCGTACTGCTGCGCAGGGCCCGCGAACTGGCCCTCGTACCGGCCTTGTTGCTGCTCCTGGTGCTCGGCACGATCGTCAACGACTCGTTCCTCACCGAGCGCAACCTGATCTCGATCCTCGGCGCATCCGCCGCCCTCGCGATGGTCGTGCTCGCCGAGTCGCTCGTCCTCATCACCGGCAAGTTCGACCTCTCCCTGGAGTCGGTCGTCGGTATCGCGCCCGCCGTCGGGGCGCTGCTCGTGCTGCCCGCCGCCCAGTCCGGCTGGGGCACCGGACTCCCCGCCGCCCTCGCCCTGCTCGCGGTCCTGGTCGCGGGCGCGGCCGTCGGCGCCTTCAACGGCGTCCTGGTGGTGAAGTTCAAGCTCAACGCGTTCATCGTGACGCTGGCGATGCTGATCGTGCTGCGCGGCCTGCTGGTCGGCGCGACCAAGGGCAAGACGCTGTTCGGGATGCCCGACAGCTTCTACGCACTGGCCACCACCACCTTCCTCACCGTGCCGCTGTCGGTGTGGCTCGCCGCGATCGCCTTCGCGGTCGCCGGTCTCGTCCTGAAGTACCACCGGGTCGGGCGCGCCCTGTACGCCATCGGCGGCAACGCGGACGCGGCCCGGGCGGCGGGCATCCGGGTGGAGCGCGTCATGCTCGGCGTGTTCGTCGTCGCGGGCGTCCTCGCCGCGGTCGGCGGCATCATGCAGACCGGCTACGTCGGCGCGATCAGCGCCAACCAGGGCCAGAACATGATCTTCACGGTGTTCGCGGCCGCGGTGATCGGCGGCATCGCCCTCGACGGCGGCAAGGGCACCATGTTCGGCGCGCTCACCGGCGTACTCCTTCTGGGTGTCGTACAGAACCTGCTCACCCTCGCGCAGGTGCCGTCGTTCTGGATCCAGGCCATCTACGGCGGGATCATCCTGGTCGCCCTCATGATCGCCAGGGTCACCACCGGCCGCGCCCAGGACTGACGACCCGCCCCCGGCACCCGACCGAAAGGACCTCCGTGTCCCCGACGCCCGCGCGCATCACCGCTGTAGACACCCACGACATCCGCTTCCCCACCTCACGCGAACTCGACGGCTCCGACGCGATGAACCCGGACCCCGACTACTCGGCGGCCTACGTCGTCCTGCGCACGGACGCGCCCGACGGGCACGAGGGGCACGGGTTCGCCTTCACCATCGGGCGGGGCAACGAGGTGCAGGTCGCCGCGATCGAGGCGCTGCGCGGGCACCTGATCGGCCGCGACGTGAGCGGACTGTGCGCCGACCCCTCCACCCTGAACCGCGACCTGATCGGCGACAGCCAGCTGCGCTGGCTCGGACCCGAGAAGGGCGTGATGCACATGGCGATCGGCGCCGTCGTCAACGCCGTGTGGGACCTCGCCGCCAAGCGCGCCGGCCTGCCGCTGTGGCGGCTGCTCGCCGAGGCCGAACCCGAATGGATCGTCCGCCAGGTCGACTTCCGCTACCTCACCGACGCGCTCACCCCCGAGGAGGCCCTGACCCTCCTGCGCCGGGGCCGGGAGGGCGCGCAGGAGCGCACGGCCCGCCTGCTGGAGCGCGGCTACCCCGCCTACACCACCTCGCCCGGCTGGCTCGGCTACGACGACGAGAAACTCACCCGGCTCGCGTCCCAGGCCGTCGCCGACGGCTTCCGGCAGATCAAACTCAAGGTCGGCGCCGACCTCGACGACGACATCCGCCGCTGCCGTGTGGCGCGTTCGGTCATCGGGCCGGACGTCCGGATGGCCGTCGACGCCAACCAGCGCTGGGACGTCGACGAGGCGATCCGCTGGACCAAGGCCCTCGCCGAGTTCGACCCCTACTGGATCGAGGAGCCCACCAGCCCCGACGACGTCCTCGGCCACGCGGCGATCCGCCGGGCCGTCGCCCCCGTGAAGGTCGCCACGGGCGAACACGTGCAGAACCGGGTCGTCTTCAAGCAGCTCCTCCAGGCCGGTGCGCTCGACGTCGTCCAGATCGACGCGGCCCGCGTCGGCGGCGTCCCCGAAAACCTGGCCGTCCTGCTGCTCGCGGCCAAGTCCGGCGTACCGGTCTGCCCGCACGCGGGCGGCGTCGGCCTGTGCGAACTCGTCCAGCACCTGTCGATGTTCGACTACGTGGCACTCACCGGCACCACCGAGGACCGCGTCATCGAATACGTCGACCATCTGCACGACCACTTCCTCGACCCGGTGGTGATCCGCGATGGTCACTACACGGCACCCACCGCGCCGGGCTTCTCGGCGGCCATGCGCCCCGAGTCGCTGGCGCGGTACACCTACCCGGGCGGCGCGTTCTGGGCCGCCGACCTCGACGACACGAAGAGGGAGCACGCTGAATGAGCGACTTCGAGGGTCTGACGGCCCTGGTGACGGGCGGCGCCTCCGGCATCGGCCGGGCCACCGCCGAGCTGCTGGCCGAGCGCGGTGCCCAGGTCGCCGTCCTGGACCTGGACCCGTCGTCCGTCGACAAGCCGCTGCTCGCCCACCGCGCGGACGTCACCGACGACGCGTCCGTGCGCCGGGCCGTCACGGCAGCGGTCGCCGACCTCGGCGGCGCCCTCGACGTGCTGGTGAACAACGCGGGCATCGGCGCCCGGGGGACCGTCGAGGACAACCCCGACCACGAGTGGCACCGCGTCCACGACGTCAACGTGCTCGGCCTGGTCCGCACCACCCGAGCCTGCCTGCCCCACCTGCGCGCCTCCACCCACGCCGCGATCGTCAACACCTGCTCCATCGCCGCCACCGCGGGCATCCCGCAGCGCGCCCTGTACAGCGCCACCAAGGGCGCCGTGTACTCCCTCACCCTCGCCATGGCCGCCGACCACGTCCGCGAGGGCATCCGCGTCAACTGCGTCACCCCCGGCACCGTCGACACCCCGTGGATCGGCCGCCTCCTCGACGCCGCACCCGATCCCGCCGCCGAACGCGCCGCCCTGGAGGCCCGCCAGCCCACCGGCCGGCTGGTCTCCCCGGCGGAGGTCGCGGGCGCCATCGCCTACCTGGCGAGCCCCCTGTCCGGCGCCACCACCGGCACCGCCCTCGCCGTCGACGGCGGCATGCAGGGCCTGCGGCTGCGCCCGGTGGCCCGGTGAACCGGCTCGGCGGCAGCGGCGTCGAGGTCAGCGACCTGTCCTTCGGCGCCGCCGCCATCGGCAACCTCTACACCGAGGTCGGCGAGGAGCAGGCGCACGAGGCCGTGGACGCCGCCTGGCAGCGGGGCATCCGCTACTTCGACACCGCACCGCACTACGGCCTCGGCCTGTCCGAACGCCGCCTGGGCGCCGCCCTGCGCCACCGACCCCGCGACCGGTACACGGTCTCCACGAAGGTGGGCCGCCGCCTGGAGCCCTCGGACGGCACCGGCGACGACCTGGCGGGCGGCTTCGCCGTGCCCGCGACCCACCGCCGCGTGTGGGACTTCAGCGCCGACGGCGTACGCCGCACCCTGGAGGCCAGCCTGGCACGCCTCGGCCTCGACCGGGTCGACGTCGTCTACCTCCACGACCCGGACGACCACGCCGAGTGGGCCTTCCGTGAGGGCTATCCCGCGCTGGAGGGGCTCCGCTCCGAGGGCGTGGTGGGTGCGATCGGCGCCGGGATGAACCAGGCGGAGCTGCTCACCCGTTTCGTCCGCGACACCGACGTCGACGTGGTGCTGTGCGCCGGCCGCTACACCCTGCTCGACCAGAGCGCCCTCACCGCCCTGCTGCCCGCGGCCCATGAACGCGGCGTCTCCGTCGTCATCGGCGGCGCCTTCAACTCCGGCCTGCTCGCGGACCCCAGGCCCGGCGCCACGTACAACTACACCGCCGCGCCCTCCGAGCTGGTCGACAGGGCCCTGCGGCTGAAGTCCGTAGCCCACCGCCACGGCACCACCTTGCGTGCCGCCGCCCTGGCCTTCTGCGCGGCCCACCCGGCCGTCGCCAGCGTCCTCGTCGGCGCCCGCTCCGCTCACGAAGTACGCGACTGCGCCCACCAGTTCGCAGCCCGGGTGCCGGCCGGGTTCTGGCAGCAGCTGCGTGCCGAGGGCCTCCTGCCCGACGATGCCCCGGTACCCCGCGAGGAGCCGTCATGAGGGTCGCCCTGCACACCAAGGTCCGCGCCGACCGCGTCGCGGAGTACGAGGCGGCCCACCGCGAGGTGCCGGAGGAGCTCACCGACGCCGTCCGCGCCGCCGGCGCCACCTCCTGGACGATCTGGCGCAGCGGGACGGACCTCTTCCACGTCCTGGACTGCGAGGACTACGCCCGCCTCCTCGCCGAACTGGAGAAGCTGCCGGTCAACGTCGCCTGGCAGGCCCGCATGGCCGAACTGCTGGACGTTGTGCACGACTACTCCGGCGACGGCGCGGACGCCGGCCTGACCGTCGTCTGGGAGCTGCCGTCATGACCGTCGTCGACGCCCACCACCACGTGTGGGACCTGTCGGTACGGGACCAGGACTGGATCACCGGCCTCGAACTCGCCCCGCTGCGCCGCGACTTCACGGTGCAGGACCTCGCAGCCGAGGCGAGAGCGGCCGGAGTGGACCGCACGGTCCTCGTCCAGACCGTCACCGTCCCCGAGGAGACCCCGGAGTTCCTCGCCCTGGCCGACGAGCACGACCTGATCGCGGGCGTCGTCGGCTGGACCGACCTCACCCGCCCCGACGTCGCCGACGAACTCGCCCGGCTGCGCGAACTGCCGGGCGGCCGCTACCTCAAGGGCATCCGCCACCAGGTCCAGGCCGAGTCCGACCCCGCGTGGCTGCTGCGCCCGGACGTCCGGCGCGGACTGGCCGCCGTCGCCGACGCCGGACTGGTCTACGACCTCGTCGTCCTGCCCCACCAGCTACCGGCCTGCGTCCGGGCCGCAGCCGACCTGCCCGGCCTCACCTTCGTCCTCGACCACCTGGGCAAACCGCACGTCGCCTCCGGCGCCCTCGAACCCTGGGCGTCCGGCCTGCGCGCCCTCGCCGCCCTGCCCAACACGGTCGCCAAACTGTCCGGCCTGGTCACCGAGGCCGACCTCGCCTCCTGGACCGTGGACGACCTGCGCCCCTACGCCGACGTGGCCCTGGAGGCCTTCGGGCCCGGCCGGCTGATGTTCGGCTCGGACTGGCCGGTGTCCACGCTGGGGGCGGCCTACAAAGACGTCCTCGACGCCACGCGCCGGCTGACCGACCCGCACGATCACCCGCAGATCTTCGGAGCCAACGCCACCCGCGTCTACGGCCTGTGAACCGGTCCGGCCAGACGGGTCGGCGGCAGGTACTCCCGTACGAACGTCCGCTCCCAGCACGCGCCCGTCTCCCGCAGCTCACGCCACGTCGTGTAGCGGTAACGGAACAGGCGGGCGCGCACGTACCGCGGCGGCTCGTCCGGCGGGAACGGCGAACGGCGCAGCAGCTTGAGGGTCTCCCGGTCGTTCTCCAGGAGCCGTTCCACCAGCGTGCCGAACCAGGCGTCGGCGTAGGCGGGGGAGAGGGCCGCGAACCACATCAGCCAGTCGAGCCGAAGGTGATAGGGCGCGAACTGGCGCGGCCAGCGCCGGGGATCTCCGGGCTTGCCCTTGAACTCGTAGGCCAGCCAGCCCGATTCCGCATGCGGTACGTCGTCCGCGGTGCCCTCCACCACCACCTCGTACCGCACCCGGCTCACGCTGCCGAACGCCCCGTAGGTGTTGACCAGGTGGAGCGGGTCGAAGGAGCGGTTCATGACCTGGCGACGGGACAGCATGTTGCGCACCGGCTGGTAACTGAGGCCCACCAGCAGCGTGGCCACCGCCAGCACCACCACCACGAACCACAGCGGCGCCTCGGGGACCTCCGGCGGATCGGCCGGGAAACGCACCGCCGACAGCGCCAGCACGATCGTGATCCAGTTAAGCCAGGAGAAGTTGCCCGACAGCACCAGCCACAGCTGGGTGACGATCATCAGCGACGCGGCGGCCGTCGCGACGGGCTGCGGGGTGAACAGCAGGAACGGCACCACGAGCTGGGTGACGTGGTTCGCGGCCACCTCGACGCGGTGCAGGGGCCGGGGCAGATGGTGGAAGAACCAGCTCAGCGGGCCCGGCATGGGCTGGGTCTCGTGATGGTGGTCCAGGCAGGTGAGCTTGCGCCAGCACGCGTCGCCGCGCATCTTGATCAGCCCCGCGCCGAACTCCACCCGGAACAGGATCCACCGCAGCAGGAACAGCACCACGACCGGGGGCGCCACTTCGTCGTTGCCGAGGAACACGGCGAGGAAGCCCACCTCCAGCAGCAGTGACTCCCAGCCGAACGAGTACCAGGTCTGGCCGACGTTGACGATCGACAGGTACAGCACCCACGGCACCAGCCACAGCAGCATCCCGCCCCACAGCGGGAGCAGCGAGTCCAGCCCGGCCAGCAGCGCCGCCGCCACCGCGCAGCCCGCCCACGCGCAGAGCGCGAAGAAGCGGTCCGAGTAGTGCCACTGGAACAGGCTCGGCGCCCGCCTGAACGGCACCCGCTCCACGAACCGCGGCACCGGCAGCATGCCGCGCCGCCCGATCAGCGCGCGGAACTGGAGGGCCGCCGTCAGGAACGCCACCAGGTACACGGCGGCCAGCGCCTTCTGGAAGACCAGCCGGGTCAGCCAGTAGTCGGATGCGGTGAACCACTCCACGACGTTGTGCTCCTCCTCCCTGCGCTGCGCATGAACCGCTGTCACGCTCCGTGTGCCGCAACTCTGGTTGCGTATGCCGGGCGAGCGAAGCAAACAATAGTGACGAACTGCCGGAAACCGGCCGATGTGAGCGGGAGGGCGAGGTGCGGACACCCACCGGGGCCTCCGTCCTGGCCTGCGTACTCCCGGCGGCGCTCCTCCTCTCGGGCTGCGGCGGCTCCACCGGCCTCGGCGTCGAGGCGGGCACCGGCACCAGGGGTGAACTCGTCCTCCAGTCAACAGCCGATCCGGGACCCGACCCCTTCACCAGATCCACGGCCCTCACGGCGGCTACCCCGTCCGCCGCCCCGCGAACGACCGGCGGGCCGCGCTCCCTCTCCGGCGGGACGCCCGGCCTGTACGGCGGCACCGAGCGGACCGGCAGTTGTGACGTCGGCCGGCAGATCGGCCACCTGACCCGTGACCCGGCCCGGGGCCGCGCCTTCGCCGAGGCCGCCGGCATCTCCCAGGCGTCCGTCCCGGATCACGTGCGCGCCCTGACGCCGGTCGTCCTGCGCGCCGACACCCGTGTCACCGGCCACGGCTTCCGGGCCGGACGCATCACCCGCCACCAGTCCGTCCTCCAGGCCGGCACCGCCGTCCTGGTCGACGACCACGGCCTGCCGCGTCTGCGTTGCGCCTGCGGCAACCCGCTCCGCCCGCCTACGGCGGCGCGCGGCACGCTCGTCACCACAGGTACGCCCTGGCCCGGCTACCGCCCCGGCGAGGTGATCGTCGTGACCCCCGCCCCGAGAGCCGTCACCGCCTTCACGATCATCGACCTCACCTCCCGGGCCTGGATCGAACGCCGTACCGGCCACGACGTACGCCACGACCGGGCCCTGCCCCCGCCGGATGCGGCGCCCCACCCGCCGCAGCCGTCCCGCATCCCGGAACCGGGCCCGGACCCGGGCACGGAAACGGGGACGGAAGCGGGCACGGAAACGGGGACGGAAGCGGGAACGGACGGGGAAACGCCCGCAGACACCGCCACGGACACCGGCACGTCAGTACTCCCGGCCGACGAGACCGCCCCGCCTCCCGACCGGCCGTCCGGCCCGGAGGATCCCGGCGACCCTGACGAGGTCGGACCCGACGCCGTCCCCGACAACCCCGATCCGGCCGACGGCGCCGGACTCATCCCCGATGACCGGGCCGCCCCACGCATCCCCGGCAGCCCCACAGACGTCTTCACCGAGTGAGGGCCGGTACGGCGGAACGGCTCGTAGACTCGGCACATCCATCCGGTCGAAGAATCGGACGAATCCTGGCAAGGTGGGCCCATGGCTGATCGGGGAGCGAGTGCCCTGTCCCTCCCGGACGACTGGCCCGCCCACCCGGACCCGATCCTCGTGCTCAACCGGATGGGCAGCTTCGACTGGGATCTGGACACCGGCCTGATGCAGATGGACGCCCAGGCCCACGCAGTCTTCGACGTGCGCGCCGACGAGTACGACGACCACCCCGAGACCCTCGCCAAGCGTGTCCCGCCCGACGAGTCCCGGCGCCTGGACACCGCGGTCTCCCAGGCCCTGAAGGACGGCAGCGAGAACTACGGCGCCTACTTCCGCATCCGGCGTCGCGACGGCACCCTGCGCTGGACCCACACCCAGGGCTACATCCGGCGCGACGACACCGGGCGCCCCCGCCGCATCATCGGCATCATCCGGGACGCCACCCAGGAACTCGGGGAGAGCGCCGCCCGCCGCGACCAGGCCGCCCAGGACGAGGCCCGACGCTGGCAGACCAGCGTCGTCGAACTCACCACGGCCGCTCTCGCGCACGCCCGCACCGTCCAGGACGTCATCGACGTCCTCAAGGACACCCACGGCCTCACTCACCTGGGCGCCGCCAGCCTCGTCATGGGTCTGGTCGAGGCCGGCCGCATCCGGCTGGTCGCCGAGGGCCCGGCGGACAGCTTCGTGCCCGGCACCCGCGTCACCCGGATCGACGAGCCCTACCCGATGAGCGAGGCCGTCCGGACCCTCGGCCCGTGCTTCATCGAGTCCCCGCAGGAGTTCGCCGAGCGCTACCCGATCCTGTGGCCCCACATCACCGACCTCGAGATCACCTCGGCCGCCTATCTGCCGCTCATCGTCCAGGCCCGGCCGATCGGCGTGGTGGGACTGCTCTACAGCGACCGGTACGGCTTCACGTCCGAGGAACGCAACATCCTCGTCGCCCTCGGCAGCAGCATCGCGCAGAGCCTGCAACGGGCCATGTTCTACGAGCAGGAGATGGACCTCGCGCAGGGCCTCCAGCAGGCCATGCTGCCCCGGACCATCCCGAGCGTGCCCGGCGCCGACGTCGCCGTGCGCTACCGCGCCGCCACCATCGGCGGTTCCGTCGGCCGGGACATCGGCGGCGACTGGTACGACCTGATCCCGCTGCCCGGCGGCCGGGTCGGCGCCGTCATCGGCGACGTCCAGGGCCACGACACGCACGCCGCCGCCGTCATGGGCCAGCTGCGCATCGTGCTGCGCGCCTACGCCGCCGAGGGACACCCCCCGGCCACCGTCATGGCCCGGGCCTCCGTCTTCCTGCACGAACTCGACACCGACCGCTCCGCGACCTGCCTCTACGCCGAGGCCGACCTGACCACCGGCGTGCTCCAGATGGTCCGGGCCGGGCACATCGACCCGCTGGTGCGGCACACCGACGGCTCCTGCCGCCGCGTCACCGTCCCCGGCGGGCTGCCGCTCGGCCTGTCCGCGGAGTTCGGCCGCCTCGACTACCCCGTGGGCACCATAGAGCTCGATCCGGGCGACACCCTGCTGCTGTGCACCGACGGCCTGGTGGAGCAGCCCGGCGCCGACCTCGACGACGGCATGCGCACCCTCACCGCGCTCGTCGACACCGGCCCCGAGGACGTACGGGACCTCGCCGACCGGCTCATCGACGTGGCCGCCGAGCGCGGCGGCGACGACGACGTGGCGCTGCTCCTGCTGCGCCGCCGCGGTCCCGACGGCCCGCAGTCCGGCCGCCGGCTCCAGCGGCACGTGGCCCCCGGCGACCCAGGGGCCCTCGCCGAGGCCCGGCACATGATCCGCACCGCGGTCACCGGCTGGGGAGCGGGCGAGCGCGCCGACGAGATCGAACTGGTCGCCGATGAACTCATCACCAACGCCCTGATGCACACCGAGGGCTCCGCGGTCGTCACCCTGCGGGCCCTCGCCGGCTCGGAGCGCCGGCTGCGCGTCGAGGTCGAGGACTCCTCCAGCGCCCTGCCGCGCCGACGCGAGGCGGGCGAGTCGGGCGTCTCCGGGCGGGGCCTGCTCCTGGTCGAGCTGCTCACCGACGTGTGGGGCGTGGAGGCCCGGGGCGGCGGCAAGGCGGTGTGGTGCGAGTTCGTGGTGCCCGGCTCCGGCTGACCCGGCGTGGCACCCTGGACCCATGCCGGAACTCCCCGAGGTCGAGGCGCTCAAGGACTTCCTGACCGAGCACCTCGTCGGCCACGAGATCGTACGGGTGCTGCCCGTGGCGATCAGCGTCCTGAAGACGTACGACCCGCCCCTGTCCGCGCTGGAGGGGCACGAGGTCGCTTCCGTACGCCGGTACGGCAAGTTCCTCGACCTCGCGACCGCGGACGGCCCGCACCTCGTGACGCACCTGGCCCGCGCGGGCTGGCTGCACTGGAAGGACCGCCTCCCCGACGGCCCGCCCCGCCCCGGCAAGGGCCCCCTGGCGCTGCGTGTGGCCCTGGAGACCGGCGCCGGGTTCGACCTGACCGAGGCCGGCACCCAGAAGCGGCTCGCGGTGTACGTCGTGGCCGACCCGCAGGAGGTCCCGGGCGTGGCCCGGCTCGGCCCCGATCCGCTCGCGGACGACTTCGACGAGCGGCGCTTCGCCGAGCTCCTGGCCGGGGAACGGCGGCAGCTCAAGGGCGCGTTGCGCGACCAGAGCCTGATCGCGGGCGTGGGCAACGCCTACAGCGACGAGATCCTGCACGCGGCGCGGATGTCGCCCTTCAAGCTGGCGGCGTCCCTGAGCGAGGAGGAGACCGGACGGCTGTACGCGGCCCTGCGCGACACGCTCACCGAGGCGGTCGAACGCTCCCGGGGCGTGGCGGCCGGGCGGCTGAAGGCCGAGAAGAAGAGCGGACTGCGCGTCCACGGCCGAACGGGCGAGGCCTGCCCGGTGTGCGGTGACACCGTCCGCGAGGTGTCCTTCGCCGACTCCTCGCTCCAGTACTGCCCCACCTGCCAGACGGGCGGCAAGCCGCTCGCGGACCGCAGGATGTCCCGCCTGCTCAAGTGAGACGGGCCGGGTCAGCGCGGCGGCGGTGTCCACTCGAACATCAGGATGGTCGCGTCGTCGCGCAGCCGACTGGTGGGCGAGTCGAGGATGGAGTGGATCAGGCGCCGCAGCGTCTCGGGTGCCAGCTCGCCCCCCGCCATCGCCCGGATGATGTAGTCGGCGAACTGTTCGAGGCCGAACTCTCCGCCGTCCCCGGTCCGGGCCTCGGTGACCCCGTCGGTGTACATCAGCACCCGGTCGCCGGGCTTCAGCGCGATCTCGTGCGTCTGCCGCTGCCGCCCGGTGAGCAGGGAGGGCTGCCCCATCGGCGGATCGGGCTCGCGCAGCATGGCGTCGGTGTGCAGCCGCTGGTCGCGGATGAGCAGCGGGGTGGGGTGCCCGCAGTTGCTCCAGCGCAGTACTCCGGACGCCAGGTCCAGCTGGGCCAGGACGCCTGTGCAGAACTGGTCGGGGAGCCAGTGCGCCAAGGCGTTGTCGACGCACTCGACCAGCTCGGGCAGGTCCGCCCCGGTGCGCCGGGCGTTGCGGCACGCGGCCAGCGCCACGGCCGTGGTGAGCCCGGAGGCCAGGTTGTGCCCCATGGCGTCGAGGACGGTGGCGTGCAGGACCGTCTCCGTGAGGGAGTGGTCGAAGGCGTCGCCGCCGATCTCGTAGGCCGGCTCCAGGACGGCCGTGGACACCACGTGCGCGGTGCCGATCGTGCGCGGTGGCAGGAAGGCCCGCAGCATCTCGGCGGGCAGCCGCATCGGCTCGGTGCGCGTACGCCGGACGAAGGAGTCCTTGTACGCCCGCTTCGACGTGATCATCATGGCGAGCAGCGTGGCGAGGGCCCGGCCGCGGCGCAGCACCGCCGGGGTCAGCGACGGGGACAGCACGGCGAGGACGCCGAGCCGCTCGGCGCCGTCCAGGAGGGGGATCCAGGCCGTCATGCCGCCCGTCTCCGACTCCTCGACCCGCAGCGACTGGGTGCGGTAGGTCCAGCCGGCGAGCGAGTCGTCGACGGGCAGGGACCGGGTCACGTCGGTGAGCGGTACGAGCCGGCGCTGCTGGAGGTCGGCCAGGTACACCACGGAGTGCTGGAGTCCGAGGGCCGCGGTGCAGCGGGCGACCGCGGCGGGCAGTTCCAGCGCCGAGGTCTCCGGGTCGGCGAGGAACTCCTCCAGGCGACCGTCGCCGGTCTCTGCCGTCGTCACCTCGTCTCCCTCCACCGGGACCGCGGGCACCCGGTGATCTCCCGGGTGCGTCGTCCAGCAGTCTCACACCGGGGCGGGGGGAGCGCCCGGCGGCCGGGGCGGACGGATGGTCAGCTCGGCTGGAGTCTCCACAGGACCTCGCCGGAGGCCGAACGGATCTCGTAGCGGGCGATCTGCCCCGGATGCATGGAGGAGCTGGCCATCATCGTGTCGGGGTCGGCGTCGTGACCGGGGCCGTGCCAGCTGGTCGCGGTCTCCTCGGTGCCGTCGCGTCCGACGATGACCAGGTGGCAGGCGCGCGGCCCCGCGGCGTCCTTCACCTTCAGCTCGACCTGGCTGCCCGAGGCCTCGTCCGCCGTCGTGACCTGCGCCCACACCCCCGTCCGTGCGTCGGTCGCCGCGACCGTTCGGGGCTCCTTGCCACTGCTGCCCTGGGCCATCATCGCGATGCCCGGTACGGACGCCGCGAAGACCACCGAGGCGGCCAGGGCGAACAGCAGGCGTCTGCGTCCGGCCCGGCGCCGGGTCGCCACCTCGGCGAGCAGCGCGTCCAGCATGCGCGGACCGGGCTGCGCCATCGGGTGCACGAACCGGGGCGTGGAGCGCCGGTACAGCATCAACTGCCGTGTGGTGACACCGAATTCCGTCACCTCTGCAGCGCACCGAGGGCACTCCATGAGGTGGTCCTCGAAGCGGAAGGCCTCCGCCTCGTCCAGCACGCCGAGCGCGTAGGCCGCGACGTCGCGATGCCTCTCCAGGGACCTCATGCCGAATCCTCGTACCGTTGGGTGCGGGTGGGGTTACTCCTTGCTCCCACCGGTACGGACCAGGCAGCGGAATCACTCAAGCCGGTGACACAATCGCAACCAAAGGATTCGGAGCCCTCCGGCCCCCGGATTGGTCCGGGGCCGCAGAAATCTAAAAAAGATGGATGGCGAGGTGCCCCAGGGGCAGTCCGAGCTGCCAGGCGGGCGTCCAGACCTTCGGCCCGTCGTCCTCCCCGACCACCGGAGCGCCGCCCGGAACCGCGTTCAGATCGGGTGCGAGCAGCTCCGTCTCCTGGAGCCAGCGCCAGGCCTCCTCCGCGAGGTCCAGGTCCGGTGCGGCGCCGCCCGACCGCGCGGCGCCCGCGGCGAGCTCGGCCAGCCGGTCGCGTACCCACTCCTGCCACGGCTGGTCGTACGCGGTCAGCGACAGCCACGTCTCCAGCTGGGTGACGACCCGGATGCCGGACAGCTTCCCGTCGGTGTCGGACAGGAAGATGGTCAGTGCCAGGGCGTCCCGCCCGGCGCGGAACTCGAAGGACGTCGGCGGCATCAGATCGCCCGTCCGCAGCAGCTCGTCGGCGATGTACTCGGCGTACAACCACGCCATGGGGACGGTCAGTTCGCCGTCGGCGCCGTCCGTGCTCCCCTGCTCTCTGTCCAGCATCCCTTCCTGCCTTCCTCCGGTACGTGCGCGTTGCCCGACACCGGGCCCCCGGGGGCGCTGACGGCCCCCTCCGGAACACGGATGAGAACAGCCGATTACTCAACCGGGGTCATCGGCAAGGCGCTTTACGGAGGCTTGACCCATCCATTGGTTTCACCGCAGGTCGGCGGCGTAACCCGGGAGCACCCTGCGCAGGGCGCGCAGCGCGTAGTACGCGCGGGACTTCACCGTACCGGGCGGGATCCCGAGGGTCGCCGCTGCTTCCGCCACACTCGCCCCCTGGAAGTACACGAGCACCAGGACTTCACGGTGCTGCGGAGTGAGTGTCTTCACAGCCTGGCGGACGTCGAGCATGGCCGCGGCCCGTTCGGCGTGGTCGGAGATGACCCGCGCGTTCTCCAGCACCGCGTCCCCGACCTCGGGCGGACGGGCCTGACGGGCCCGCCGGGCGTCGATCGCGAGCCGCCGTGCGACGGTCATCAGCCAGGGCCGTACGGAGTCGAAGTCGTCGGCGCGCAGGGCCTCGGGGTGCTGCCAGGCACGCACCAGCGTCTCCTGGACCAGGTCCTCCGCGCGCTGCCGGTCGCCGTCGCAGAGCCGCAGCAGCAGCGCGAAGAGGGGCCGGCCGTGCTCCCGCTGCAGTGCGGCGAGCTCGTGCTCGGCGGTCGTTCCGTTCGTGAGAGTGGATCCGGCCGTCATGGCCCGTATGCCACCGCAGGGTGTGGCCCGGGCACAGGGCACGTACCCGGCTGTGCGGCGGACGGTCGATCGCGTCGACGAACGGTTCGACGAACGGTCGGGTGCCCGGCCATGTGGGTGCCGGACGGGCTGATGAGCGTGTCGGAGCCGCGAGGGACGCCAGGAGCCTTCTTTCCTGATTGTGCGTAAATACGACCACAACGCCCACAGTGGGGTGAATGCATGCTCGCGCGCAGTCGACAGATCGCCCTGGCCCTGACCGTCGTCCTCGCCGCAGGCGCCGCCTGCCAGGCCCGCGGCCACGACAAACCCGACCGCGGACGCCCGGCACCGGCCGCCGCCGGGCCCCGCGGCTTCACACTCGTCGCCTCCGGTGACGTCCTCCCGCACAGCACGATCATCGACCGGGCCCGCTTCGACGCCGGTGGCACCGGCTACGACTTCCGGCCGATGCTCGCCGGGATCCGCTCCGTCGTCTCCCGCGCCGACCTGTCCCTGTGCCACATGGAGACCGTCTACGGCGCGGACGGCGTCTACACCGGCTACCCGACCTTCAAGTCCCCGCCCGAGGTGGCCCGGGCTCTCGCCGCCACCGGCTACGACGGCTGCTCCACCGCCTCCAACCACACCCTGGACGACGGCGCCGACGGCATCCGCCGTACCCTCGACGCCCTCGACCGCGCAGGGGTCCGGCACGCCGGATCGGCCCGCACCGAGCAGGAGGCACGCACGGCGACGGTCCTGCGGGCCGGCACGGCCACGGTCGCCCACCTCGCCTACACCTACGACACCAACGGCTTTCCCCTCCCGGACGGGCAGCCGTGGGCCGTCAACCTCATCGACGAGGCCCGGATCGTCGAGGACGCCCGTGCCGCGCGCCGGGCGGGCGCCGACGTCGTCGCGGTCTCCCTGCACTGGGGCACCGAGTGGCAGGACGCCCCCGACGACCGGCAGCTGACCCTGGCCCGGACCCTCACCGCCGCACGCACCGGCGACCGCCCGGACATCGACCTGATCCTCGGCACCCACGCACACGTCCCGCAGGCCTACGAGAAGGTCAACGGCACCTGGGTGATCTACGGCATGGGGGACCAGATCGCCGGCGAGATGACCAACCACGAGGGTGCCAAGGACCCGCGCGGCAACCAGTCCACCCTCGGCCGCTTCACCTTCGCCCCGCCCGCACGGCCGGGCGAGCGCTGGAAGGTGACGAAGGCGGAGTTCGTCCCGCAGCTGTTCGACGTCGACGCGGGCCGGGTCGTCAACCTCAACCGGGCGATCGCCCAGGGCGCCGACGTCCGGGCCGTCCGCGACCGCATCCGTGACGTCGTGCTCAGCCGCGGCGCCGCGCAGGACGGACTGGTGATGGGGGAATAGCGCCTGCCGCGGCTGTGGTTGGGCCGCCGTCGCCGATCGGCAGGAACCCGGCGACGGCGGCCCACCCACCCCGGCGATCCGGGCCCTCGGCTGCCCCGGCCCGGCACGGCGCAAGTCAGGTCGTGCGCCACGAGCGACACCGGCACCATCCGAAGCCACGCCGTTCCGCTACGGCACCACCGTCACCGGCCACCGTCCCGCCTTCACCAGGCGCACCGCCACCGAGCCGACGATGCGGTGGCCCGCCTGCTCCGAGGCGCCCACCACCACCGCGTCCGCCGTGAGTTCGTCGGCCGCCGTCACCAGGCCGTTGTACGGATCGCCGCGGAACGTGTGGAACTCCCAGCGGACCTCGAACATCCCCTTGAGCCGCTCGGCCGCGTCCCGGATCTGCGCCTTCAGGTCCTCGGCGATCTCGTCCGTCGTCTCCGCCACCGGCGCCCCCAGCGCCGCGCCCGCCGCCAGCACCGGCTGCACGTACACCACGGCGAGCAGCGCGCGCTGCCGGCGGGCCAGGCCCGCGGCGTAGGCCGCTGCCCGCAGGGAGGAGTCGGAGCCGTCCACCCCGACCACGATCACCTTGGGCCCGTCCGTGCCCCGCTCGAACCGGTGGGCGTCCTGTTCCGTCACGCCGCGAGGCTATCGGAGCCCCCTGGCCCGCCCGCCGGGCGGGACCGCTCGACGGGCGAAGAGGCACGGGTGTTCCTAGAGTCGAAAGCATGAGCGTCATCGCGGACACCGGGACGGCCGAGGACACCTCAGGCGCCATACGGCCGCCCCGCCGGGCGCACGGCTTCCTGAGCCGGGTGCCCGAGGGCTTCGCGGTCTTCTTCGGCGCCCTCGGTCTGCTCTGCGCCCTGCTGGCGCTGATCCCCCCGCTGCGCACCGGGTTGCGCCCCCTCGTCCGCTTCCTGGACCTGCTGCTCGTCCCGGTCAGCGCCAACCTCGCCTACGCGGTCTTCCTGTTCCTGCTCGCCGCCGCGACCGGCGCCCGCAAGAAGATCGCCTGGTGGCTGGTCGTCGTCTACCTGGGCCTGCTGGTCCTGACCGACATCCTCGGCATGGCCGTCGGCGAGTTCGCCGAGTCCGTCCCGTCGCTCGTGGTGTGCGGCCTCGCCCTGATCCTGCTGATCTACGCCCGCAAGGAGTTCTACGCCGCCTCCCGCCGCGCCGCCGTACGCCGGGCCCTGGCCGTCCTGGTGGCGGGCCTGGTCGTGGCGATCCTGGTCGGCTGGGCGCTGGTCGAGGCGTTCCCGGGCAGTCTGCCGAGCGACGAGCGCCTCGCCTGGGCCGCGAACCGGGTGTGCGGCGGCCTGGTGCCCGCCGGCTCCTTCGACGGCCGCCCACCGCACGCCCTGTTCTTCCTGCTCGGCCTGTTCGGCGCGCTCGCCCTGCTGAACGCCGCCGCCACCCTGTTCCGCTCCCAGCGCCTGGAAGCCGCCCTCCACGACGACGAGGAGGCCCGCATCCGCGCCCTCCTCGGCCGCTACGGCGACCAGGACTCCCTCGGCTACTTCGCCACCCGCCGCGACAAGGCCGCCGTCTTCTCACCCAGCGGCAAGGCAGCCGTCACCTACCGCGTCGAGGCCGGGGTGTGCCTGGCCAGCGGCGACCCGGTGGGCGACCGGGAGGCCTGGCCGCACGCGATCGCCGCCTGGCAGGACGTGGCCCGCCGCTACGCCTGGGTCCCGGCGGTGATGGGGGCCTCCGAGGAGGGCGCCCGGGCCTTCGTCCGCGCCGGGCTCGGCGCGCTCCAGCTGGGCGACGAGGCGATCCTGCACGTCCTCGACTTCGACCTCGGCGGCCGCGACATGCGCGTCACCCGCCAAGCCGTCAACCGGATCCGCCGCACCGGCGTCACCTGCCGGGTCCGCCGCCACTCCACCCTCTCCGAGGAGGAGATGCGCGGGCTCGTCGAACGGGCCGACGCCTGGCGCGACACCGAGACCGAACGCGGCTTCTCCATGGCCCTGGACCGCCTCGGCGACCCCGCCGACGGCGACTGCCTCCTCGCCGAGGCCCTCGACCAGGACGGCCGGCTGCTCGCCATCCAGTCCTTCGTGCCCTGGGGCAAGGACGGCGTCTCCCTGGACCTGATGCGCCGTGACCGCGCCGCCCCCAACGGCGTCATGGAGTTCATGGTCGCCGAACTGTGCGCCGCCGCCCCGAAACTCGGCGTGCGCAAGGTCTCCCTGAACTTCGCCGTGTTCCGCTCCGTGTTCGAGGAGGGCGCCCGCATCGGCGCGGGACCCGTGCTCCGCCTCTGGCGCCGCCTGCTGCTGTTCTTCTCCAAGTGGTGGCAACTGGAGGCGCTGTACCGCTCCAACGCCAAGTACCACCCCGAGTGGTACCCCCGCTTCCTCTGCTACGCGGAGGCCGCCTCCCTCGCCCGGGTCGGCCTCGCGTCCGGCATCGCCGAGGGCTTCGTCTCCGTACCGTCGATGCGCACGTTGTGGGGCAAGGGAAAGGGGCACCCGAAGGGCGGGCAGCGCCCCGCCACCACGGCGGGGCTGCCGTCGTTGGCGGCGCTCGGCCTCGCCGGAGGGGACGGGACCGAGCCCGCCGACCCCCTCTCCGGCCTCTCCGACCAGGTCCGCGTCCGGCACCGCAAACTCGACCGGCTGCGTGCCGACGGCACCGACCCCTACCCGGTGGGCGTCCCGGCCCGCACCCACGCCCTCGCCGAGGTCCGGCCGGGCGAGCAGGTCACCGTCGCCGGCCGGATCATGCTGGTCCGCGACTTCGGCGGCATCGTCTTCGCCGTCCTGCGCGACTGGTCGGGCGACCACCAACTCGCCCTGACCCGCGACGGCTCCGGCCCCGCCCTGGACCGCTTCACCGCCGACACCGACATCGGCGACCACATCACCGTCACCGGCCGGGCGGGCGTCAGCGACAAGGGCGAACCGACCGTCTTCGTCACCTCGTGGCAGCTCACCGGCAAGTGCCTGCGCCCGCTGCCCGACAAACGCCGCGGGCTGGCCGACCCGGAGGCCAAGGTCCGCCGCCGCTACCTCGACCTGGTCGCGAGCCCCGAAGCCCGCGAAGTGGTCCGCGCCCGCTCCACCGCCGTCCAGGCCCTGCGCCAGGGCCTGCTGGAACGCGGCTACCTGGAGGTCGAGACGCCGATGCTCCAGCAGATCCACGGCGGCGCCAACGCCCGCCCCTTCACCACCCACATCAACGCCTACGACCTCGACCTCTATCTGCGCATCGCCCCCGAGCTGTATCTGAAGCGGCTGTGCGTCGGCGGCCTGGAGAAGGTCTTCGAGATGGGCCGCACCTTCCGCAACGAGGGCGTCTCCTACAAGCACAACCCCGAGTTCACGATGCTGGAGGCCTACCAGGCCTTCGCCGACTACGACGTGATGCTCGACCTGGTCCGTGAACTCGTCCAGGGCGCCGCGACCGCCGCGTTCGGCACCCCCGTCGCCCACAAGGACGGCAAGGAGTACGACATCTCCGGCCCATGGCCCGTCAAGACCGTCTACGGCGCCATCAGCGAGGCCCTCGGCGAGGAGATCCACCCGGGCACCGAACTGCCCGGGCTGCTGCGGCTCTGCGAGCGCGCCGGCGTGCCGTACACCGCCGACGACGGCCACGGCGACGTCGTCCTGGAGATGTACGAGCGACTCGTCGAGGAGAAGACCCAGCTGCCCACCTTCTACAAGGACTTCCCCACCGACGTCTCCCCGCTCACCCGGCAGCACCGCACCGACCCGCGCCTCGCCGAACGCTGGGACCTCGTCGCCTTCGGCACCGAACTCGGCACCGCCTACTCCGAACTCACCGACCCGGTCGAGCAGCGCCGCCGCCTCACCGCCCAGTCCCTGCTCGCGGCCGGGGGCGATCCCGAGGCGATGGAGCTCGACGAGGACTTCCTCGACGCCCTCGAATACGCCATGCCGCCCACCGGCGGCCTCGGCATCGGTGTGGACCGGCTGGTCATGTTCCTCACCGGTCTGACGATCCGCGAGACCCTGCCCTTCCCCCTGGTGCGCCGCCGCTGACCCACCTGCGTGGGCCGAACGGGTGAATGTGTGCCGCCACACCGGTGTTGCTCGCGTGCGTCGGCCCTCCGCCGGGCGACTGATGAGTCATGAAGAAGGATCAGTTGCTCTCCCGGCTGCTCACCCGGCGCCGGGCGTTGATCGCGGGGGCCGGCGCCGTGGCGGGAGCGGCCGCGACGGCCGGAGTGTTCACGGCTGTCACCGGGGACGGAACCGTCACCTCCGCCCCGGCCGCGGGCCCCCAGCCCCGCCGCCTCGTCAAGTCCTCCGCGTACCGGCTGGAGCCCCTCACCGGCTACGGCCCGCCGCGAGCCGCCCCCCGGCGGACCCTGGTGCGCCGCGAACCGCTGCTGCGCGTGTCCGGCCGGGGCCGCACCATGGTGCTGACCTTCGACGACGGCCCCGATCCGCGCTACACCCCGGACATCCTGGACACCCTGGCCGAGTACGACGTGCGCGCCATGTTCTTCGTGTGCGGCGAGATGGTCGCCGGCGGCAGGCGGATGCTGGCCCGGATGGCCGACGAGGGCCATGTCGTGGGGAACCACACCTGGTCCCACCCGTTGCTCACGCGCCTCACCCGCAAGCAGATCCGCTCCCAGATGGAGCGCACCTCCGACGTCATCGAGGACGCCTACGGGGAGCGCCCCGAGTGGTTCCGCGCGCCCTACGGAGCGTGGAACCGCGCCGCCTTCCAGATCGGCGCCGAACTGGGCATGGAGCCGCTGGGCTGGACGGTCGACACCCTCGACTGGACCACACCCGGGGCCCGGTCCATCGCGAACCGGGTCGAACGCGGCGCCGCCCCCGGCGTCGTGGTGCTCGCGCACGACGCCGGGGGCGACCGCTCGCAGAGTGTGCGCGCCCTGCGGCGCTACCTCCCGGAACTGCTGGACTCCGGTTACCACGTCACGGTGCCCCGCCGGCACTACGCCTGAGGACGTCGTGGGGCTTTCGCCCGCCCGGCGGGGACGCTCAGCGCACCTCGACCAGGCGGGCGAAGGCGACGACGTTCCCCGCATAGCCCTCCTGCTCGGAGAAACCACCGCCACAGGTGATGACCCGCAGTTCCGCCGCGCCCTTGGACGCGTAGACACGGTCGCCCGGGAAATTGTTCTTCTCGAACACCTCGACGCCGTAGATCTCGAACGCGGCGGTCTTTCCGTCGTGCCGGGCGACCTCGACGCGATGCCCCTGCTTCAGGGCCCCGAGCCCGTAGAACACGGCAGGGCCCTGCTGGTTGTCGACGTGGCCGACCACGACCGCGGTGCCCTTCTCGCCGGGGGTGACGGCACCGGTGAACCAGCCGGCCAGGTTGGGGTCCTCCGGCGGCGGTGCGCCGACCCAGCCGTCCGCGTCCAGTCCGACGGGGATGATCGGCGCGTCGACCTGGATCGCCGGGATCCGGACCCGGTCCGGGAGGGCGTAGGGCAAGGGCCGCACGGTCCCGGCGAAGGTTGCGCCCGGTACCCGGCTGTCCGCCGCGGCCGCGGTCGCCGGCTGCGGCGGGCCCTCGTCGAATTCCCCCGAACCGTTCCGGATGAGCGCGAGGCCGGTCAGCAGGACCAGCGCTATCACGCCCCACGGGGCGCGCTTCTTGCGCCGCGCCTCCTCTTCCGCCTCGGCCAGCTCGGACGCAGACATTCGCCATCCCCTCTCGACGCGGCCGTCGCCGTGTCCATCGCGCATAGCGACACGCTAAGTGGCGTGCCGGAAACCGGCGACGGGGCGGCGGCGAACGGGTGGCCGGGAGCGGTGAGGGGCGGTGCGGCGACATGAGGTGCGCCATCCGAGTTGCCGCCGCGAGGAATTTTCTGACGGCCCGTGACCTGCGGCAATGCCCGAACCGGGGCTTTTCCCGCCCGGCCTTCTCTCACCGGTACGGACCATTCCCGAAATGCGTCTCGGCGCACGGCAACTGACTGTCTTTCTGGGAGGCGCTTTCTCGCCGATCGACCGGGGACGGGTCCCGGGGCGTCTTCCGCGGAGGTTCACATGCGTAACACTCGTGCCCTGGCGGTCGCCGGCGCAGCGGTCGCCGCCCTCGGCCTCTCCGCCCCCGCGGCCGTCGCGTGGGACACGCCCAGCAACATCACCGCCCTGCCCAGCGTGATCGCCCGCGGCGGCCAGCTGACCATCACGGTCGACGGCTGCCGCAACGGCGGCACGGCGACGTCCAACGCGTTCTCGCCGACGCAGCTCTCGCCGGTCGGTGGCGGCGGCGGTGGCAAGGGCAACGAGGGCAACCGGGGAGGCGACGGCAACCGGGGAGGCGACGGAAACGGAACGGCGCGGGGCACCGCCACCATCAACAGCGACGCCCGCCCCGGCTCGTACGACATCACCGTCGACTGCAACGGCAGGCGGATGACCAAGCCCCAGGCCTTCACCGTCATCGGCGGCGTCCGTGGCGGTATCGGCGGCAGCAGCACCACCGGTGCTACGCCGACCGACGTGGCCATCGGCGGCGGTCTCGTGGCCGCGGCGGTGGTCGGCGGCGGTGTGTTCTGGATGCGCCGCCGGGCCGAGCGGAACATCTGACGCCTCGCCGCACGCTCCTCGGAGGCGCCGTCACCTCGCACGTGAACGGTCTTCTCGCACGTGAACGGTCTTCGCCCCGGCTCTGCCTCATCAGGGAGAGCCGGGGCGAAGACCTGCGGTGCGGGAGGGAGGTGTCAGCCGGCGTCCTCGCCGGTGCGGCGGCGCGCGAAGTGGTAGGCGACGCCGAGCGACCCGGCGATGAGTGCGGCGCCGAGGCCGATCTCCTTGAGGTCGAACCCGGCGATGGTGCCGCCCTCCCCGGCGTGCACCCCCTTGTGCGGGTGGCGCGTCGGGTGATGAGTGGGGTGGTGCGTGGGGTGGTGGGTCGGATGGCCGCCCGCGATCGTCAGGCGCGCGGTGCCGCTCGACTCGTCACACTCGAACTTCACGTCGTACACGGCACCGGGCTTGGCGTCCCAGTCGACGGTGGCCGTCGCCCAGGACTCCTGCGGCGGGATGGTGACCAGGTCGAAGACCGGTGAGTTGACCGCCGCCTCACCCGTGCACGCCTCGTTGCGCACCACCCGCAGGGTGACGTCGCCCCCGGCCCTGACGGTGGAGGGCTCGACGCTGAAACCGAAGTCGGTCTGGATCGCCGCGTCGGCGGCGGGCACGCAGGAGGTGAGGGCGCCGGCGCCCAGCACTACGGCCGCAGCGAGGCATATCGCGCGCATGGTGGATCCTCCGGGTCCCCGAGGAGCAAGCGCGGACCTGTTCCGCTCACGTCACAAATGCACCTCGATGCCCGAAACGCTAAGAAAGCATGCGGGGCGGCGCGATCGCAGTAGTGCGAATGGGGCACGGGCGTGGGCCGCCCGGGGGAACACCCGCCACGCGGCCGGGGGACGGCGACGGTGTGTCGCGCGCCCCCCGGACAGGACATGTGGTGCGCGGCGTCCTCAGTCCCCGGCGCCCGGGAAGAGGTTCAGGAACGGGTCGGCCGAGGCGGTCACACCCCTGCTGTAGGGAGAGTCGAAGTCCCAGATCAGGAACAGCAGGAAGGCGATCAGGGCCGAGAACAGCCCCGCCAGGACCAGCTCGCGCGTCGTTCTGCGGATCTGCAGCGCGAAGATCATCCCGATGGTGACGACGGCCCCGGCGATCAGCCCGAACCACACCACGCCCGGCATGGTCTCCCCGGTCGACTCCGCCCGGGCGATCCGGGCCTGGCTCGCCGCGGTCACCTGGTCCATCAACGGCTGGTAGGCCTGGGCCTCGAAGTCCGTCGCCGGTTCGTAGTCGGTGACGTCCTGGCGGATCCGCTCGAAGAGCCGGGCGCCGCGCTCGGTGACCTCACCCTTGTCGGCCATGGTGTCCCACTCGGTGGTCACGACATGGCTCACATACGTCCGGATGTCGTCCCGGATGAGGTCGCGTTCCTCCGCCGGATAGACCCGTACCCGCTCCGAGATCTCGTGCAGCGCGGTCGCCTCGGCCTGGACGTGGTCCTGGGCGGCGCTGCGCCCTTCCCAGACACCGGCGATCGCCAGGCCCAGGACGATGGCGTAGACCACACCGATCCACATCGTCATGTACTCGATGACGTCCGGAGTCTCGCTGGGGTCCTCGTCCTCGGGCGCCGCGCGGTGGCGTACGAAGGTGATGATGACCACCACGGCACAGGCGGCCAGCATCGCGAGGGTGAGAACAAGCCATTCCGGCAAGGGGTACCTCCAGGGCTTCAGGGATCAGCGCGCGCGCAGCGCGGCGACGGCCACCACCGCGGGCACCGTGACGAGCAGGACGAAGGTGAGCGGCGACAGCGTGCCGTTCGCCGGCCGTGGCCGGGGCGGTGCGGCGCGATAACGCGGGTAGTGCACGGGCGTCGCGGACGGACGCGGCGCGGGGGTGGCCGGCGGAGCCGGTGCCGGGGCAGCGGGCACCGGCAGCACGGGCTCCGGGGCCGGCCGGGGCTTGGCCGGTGCCGGTCGTCGCGCGGGCGGCGGCTCCGGCGGCGGTGGCGCGGGTCTGGCCGTGGGGGCCGGCTTCGGGGGCGGTGGCTTCGGTGCTGGCGGCTTCGGTGGCGGCGGCGGCTCGGGCGTGGGGGTGGGCTTCGGCGGGGGCGGCTTCGGTGGCGGAGACGGGGGCGGGGTCGGCGTGGGGGAGGGGCTCGGCGTGGGTGCCGGGCACGGCGGCTTGGTCGGCCAGGTCTTCTTGCTTCCGGCGTACGCCACCGCCTCGGTGCCGTCCGGCCCCGTCGAGGCGTACGCGCAGGCGTCGGCCACCGCGACCCCGGCCGGTGCGCCGACGAGCGCCCAGGTCAGCGTCGCCGCCGCCAAGGCCCGTGCCGCAAGGGCGGGTTGAGTCGAGAGGGGTCCATGCACGACGAAGATCATGAGCCCTGTGCCGCCAGGACGTGCCGGGACGCAAGGGGATTGGTCCGAAAGAGGGATCTTCCGGTGTCGCCGGTTTGATCCGAGGTCACTCGCAGGGGGCTCGGCGTGTACGCGTGTGCGACTGCGTGCGGGGCTCGTCCGGGGGTGCCGGAAAGAAATTTGGCCGACGGTTGAACACAATCGCTGCTCCCGTGCGTACTCATGACCGTGCGGCGGCGCAGCAGGGCGCTGCAACACCCTTGCGATTATGGGGAGTTGACGATGAAGACCTCCTGGCGGAGCGCCTCACTCGTGGCGAGCGCCGCGGCGGTCCTGGCGCTGACGACGGCGTGCGGTCAGGACAGCCCACCGGCGGCCAGCCAGAACGTGGGCGCCACGGCCGCGCCCGGGGACTACGGAAGCATCGGCTCGGGCACCGCGGGCGCTGCGGGCGGCGCCGCGACCGGCCAGCCGGCCGCGCCGAGCGCCTCCAGCCCGTCCAACCCCGCCGGCAAGCTGTCCGTCTCCACCGCCGAGAAGGTCGGCAAGGTGGTCACCGACAGCCTCGGTCTCACCCTGTACCGGTTCGACCAGGACACCGAGCAGCCGCCCAAGTCGAACTGCGACGGCGACTGCGCCAAGACCTGGCCGCCGGTGCCCGCGGACGACGCCGAGGCCGGCGAGGGCATCGACAAGGCGCTGCTCGGCTCGGTCACCCGGGCCGACGGCACCAAGCAGCTCACGGTCGCCGGCTGGCCCGCCTACCGCTACGCCAAGGACGTCAACGCCGGTGACGTCAAGGGCCAGGGCGTGGGCGGCAAGTGGTACGCCCTCGCTCCCGACGGCAAGAAGGCACAGGGCGGTGCGGAGGGCGATGCCGAGGGCGGCGGCGAAGCGGTCCAGGCCGGGCTGTCCACGCGCAACGACGCCAAGCTCGGCGAGATCGTCGTCGACAAGAACGGCATGACCGTCTACCGGTTCAAGAAGGACGAGGCCTGGCCCAAGCCGGTCTCCAACTGCTCCGGTGAGTGCCTGGAGAAGTGGCCGCTCGTGGAGCCCGTCGACTTCGCCGACACCAAGGGCATCCAGAAGAAGGGCTACATGATCTTCGACCGGACCGACGGCAAGGGCAAGCAGCAGACGATCAACTGCTCGCCCATCTACACCTTCGCCGGCGACAAGGCTCCGGGCGACACCAACGGCCAGGGCGTCGGCGGCACCTGGTTCGCCGTCCGGCCCGACGGCAAGCTGGTCGGCGCGTCGGAGTAGTGGAGAAACCTCCCCAGGGTTGATCAGCTCGTCCATCCGAAGCGCAGACCCGGTCCGCCCCTCCGTGCCCCACGGAGGGGCGGACCGTTTTGCCGTTCTTCACCTGAACTCATCGAATTGCCAACACCTTTACCCTTCTACCCTTCCGGGAGGGAACTCTCCGGAATGCCTCGAACACCGTTCGTCATATGTTCGAAGGGTGGGGGGAGGGGTATCAATTCGGCACGTGCCGCAGGCAGTGACCGGGAACGGATGGTCAATTTCCGTTTCGGGTCGCTCCATTGGCGGGCGATCAGTAGCCTCTGCTCGAACACCGGATCGCCTACGCCTTGGAGAGATAGATGGAGCGTCCCGCCTGGGCCCCACGGAGCATCGACATATCGGTGCCCAGCGTCTCCCGGATGTACGACTACTACCTGGGCGGATCGCACAACTTCGAGGTCGACCGCGAAGCGGCCCGCAGGGCCATGGAGTTCATGCCGGGCCTCCCCAAGATCATGCAGGCGAACCGCGCGTTCATGCGCCGCGCCGTGCGCTACGCGACCTCCCAGGGCGTCACGCAGTTCCTGGACATCGGCTCCGGCATCCCCACCTTCGGCAATGTGCACGAGGTGGCGCAGGCCGCCTGCCCCGGCGCGCGCGTGGTGTACGTCGACCACGACCCGGTGGCCGTGGCGCACAGCCAGGCGGTCCTGGAGACCAACGACGACGCGGGCGTCGTCGCCGCGGACCTGCGCAAGCCCCAGGAGATCCTGCGCAGCGGCGAGGTGGAGCGGCTGATCGACCTGAATCAGCCAGTGACGCTGCTCCTCGTTGCCATACTGCACTTCGTGGAAGACGAGGACGACCCGTACGGGGCCGTGGCGGAACTGCGTGAGGCGCTCGCGCCCGGCAGCCTGCTCGTGCTCACCCACGCCTCCTACGAGGGAATCCCGCTGCCGCCGGAGCGGGCCGGGGGCGCGGTGGACGTCTACGAGGGCATCCGCAACCCGCTGATCATGCGTTCGCGCGACGAGATCGCGCGGTTCTTCGAGGGGTACGACATGGTGGAACCCGGACTGGTGGCGATGCCGCGCTGGCGCCCCGACACCTCACCGGAGGACGAGGATCCGTACGCGTTCTCCGGGTTCGCGGGCGTGGGGCGTACCGCGTGATCGCGGAACCGGACGGGCCGGAGGACAGACTGCGCAGATTCGCGACGATCTGGAGCCGGGCCGTCTTCCCGGTGACCTCGACGTCGTCGACCCGTACCGAGTTCGAGGCGCACCTGCTGCCCCTGGCCCGGCGGCTGAGCGAGGCACTGCTGGCCCGGGCCTTCGACTCCGACGCGGGCAGGGCCGTCGGCGCCGCCCTCGTGGACGCGCACTGCACCGACCCGGAGGCGCTCAGCCGCACCCTGGACTGCGTCGACGCCTACCTGGTCCTGTACTGCGGCGGCGACGGCGACCAGGAGGACCTGCGGGCCCGGTGCGCGCGGCTCCAGCACGCGATGGCCGCCGGCTTCGCCCGGGCGCTGCGCGAGCGGACCCTGGCCGAGCAGGAGGCCATCGCACAGGCCGCCCTCAAGGCCCAGGGCGTGGTGGCGCAGGCCCTGCACGCGAGCGAGGCACGGTTCCGCGCCGTCTTCGAGGGCGCGGCCATAGGCATCGGCATGGCCGACCTCGACGGCAACATACTTCAGGTCAACGGCGCGCTGCTGCGCATGTTCGGGGTCGCCGACCAGACGCTGCGCAGCCGCAACGTCCGCGAGTGGACCCACCCCGACGACGCTCCGCAGACCTGGCGGCTCTACGACGAACTCGTGCGCGGCGACCGGGAGCACTACCACCTGGAGAAGGCGTTCTACCGCCCCGACGGAACCGTCCTGTGGACCAATCTGACGGTCTCCCTGCTGCGGGACGCCGACGGTGAACCCCAGTACCAGCTCGCCCTCATGGAGGACACCACCGAGCGGCGGCTGCTCAACCTGCGGCTGCGCTACGAGGCCACGCACGACGCGCTGACCGGACTGCCGAACCGCACGTTCTTCTTCGAGCGCCTGGAGAAGGCACTGGGCGCCGGGGAGGGCCAGCGCTTCGGGCTGTGCTACCTGGACCTCGACGGTTTCAAGACCATCAACGACAGCCTCGGTCACGCCGCCGGGGACCGGCTGCTGGTGGAGGTCGCCGACCGGTTGCAGTCCTGCGCCACGGCGCCCGGCGAGATGGTCGCCCGGCTGGGCGGCGACGAGTTCGTGGCGCTGACCACCGGCCCCGACACCCAGGGCGACGTCGACGAGCTGGCCGGGCGCATCATGAACGCCCTGCTCGCGCCGATCAGCGTCGACGGCCGGGAGCTGACCGTGCGCGGCAGCATCGGCATCGTCGAGGGCCCGGCCGGAGAGCGCAGCCCGGCGGAGGTGCTGCGCAGTGCGGACATCACCATGTACCGGGCCAAGTCGGCGGGCGGCAACCGCTTCGAGCTCGCCGACCCGGAGGCCGATGCCCGGGCCATCACCCGGCACGGGCTGACCACGGCACTGCCGACGGCGCTGGAGCGCGGCGAGTTCTTCATCGAGTACCAGCCGCTGGTCCATCTCGGCGACGGCAGCGTCCGGGGCGCCGAGGCCCTGGTGCGCTGGCTGCATCCGCAGCACGGCGTGCTCGGGCCGGACCGCTTCATCCCGCTCGCGGAGCACACGGGCCTGATCGTGCCGCTGGGCCGGTGGGTGCTGGAGCAGTCGGTGCGCCAGGCCCGCGAGTGGCGGGAACTCCAGGGCGGCGCCGACGCGGCGGGGCCGCTGCGGATCAACGTCAATCTGTCCCCGTGCCAGCTGACGCATCCCGGTCTGGTCCAGGACACGGTCGACATCCTGGAGCGCGCGGGCGTGGCACCAGACGCGCTGTGCCTGGAGGTCACGGAGTCGGCGCTGATCGGCGCGGACGACGACCTGCTCAAGCCGCTGCGGCGTCTGGCGGAGATGGGCGTCGACATCGCCCTGGACGACTTCGGAACGGGCTACTCCAACCTCGCCAACCTGCGCCGGCTGCCGGTCAGCGTCCTGAAACTCGACCGGTCCTTCACCCAGAGCATGCAGCAGTTCCCGGCCGACCCCGTCGACCTCAAGATCGTCGAGGGGATCGTCTCCCTGGCCCACAGCCTGGACCTCGCGGTGACCGTGGAGGGCGTGGAGACGGGGGCCCAGGCCGAACAGCTGCGCATACTCGGCTGCGACACGGCCCAGGGCTGGTACTACGCCCGCCCGGGTCCCCCGGAGAGGCTGCACGAACTGGCCCTGGTGGACGCGACGGGCTGACGCCCCTGGCCGCTGAGTGCGGCCGGGTCGAGTGCCCAGCCCGCGCAGCAGCAGCGCGGGACCGCCCGGAAACTCCCTGTCGGGGCGGGCCGCGTCACCGCTCCAGCAGCATCCGCTGCAACTCCCGGGCGGCCCGGGGCGGGGCCACATCACTGCGATGAGCCAGCGCGATCCTGCGATGCAGTCCGGGCCGGGCCAGCGGAGTCACCCGCAGCCCGCGCCCGGACCTCGCCGCGACCATCCGCGGCACCACGGCCACCCCCAGCCCGGCCCGCACAAAACCCAGCACCGCGTCCATCTCCCCGCCCTCCACGGCGAAGTCGGGCTCGAACCCCTCGGCGCGGCAGGCGGCCACGGTCAGCTCCCGCAGGTCGTAGCCGTGCCGGAACATCACCAGCCGTTCACCCTCCAGGTCGGAGATCCGCACCGTCCGCCGCCCCTGTCCGGGCCTCGGCGCGTCCGGGGACGAGACCACGACCAGATCCTCCCGCAGCAGCTCGACCGTGGTCAGCGCCGGCGCCGGCGTCGGCAGCGGCAGCACGACCAGGGCCAGATCCAGCGCGCCCCGTGCCAGCTCCCGCACCAGGTCGTGCGAGCCCCCCTCCTCGATCAGCAGGCGGATCCCCGGATAGCGGTCGTGAAAGGCCCGCAGCACATCCGGCAGCAGACCGGTGCACACACTCGGCGTGGCCCCCAGCCGTACCCGGCCGCTGCGCAGCTGCACCAGCTCCTGCACCTCGTGCCGCGCCGTGTCCGCGTCGGCCAGGATGCGGCGGGCCAGCGGGAGGAGCGCCTCCCCGGCGTCCGTGAGCGTGATGTTGCCGCGGGCGCGCAGGAAGAGGTCCGCTCCCAACTCCCGCTCCAGCGCCTTGATCTGCTGCGACAGCGACGGTTGCGCGACATGGACCAGATCGGCTGCCCGGGTGAAGTGCCGGGTCTCGGCGACGGCCACGAAGTACTGGAGCTGCTGGAACTGCATCCTCCTACGATAGCCCCGGCCTATGAATTCAAGCCGGACCATGTCTTGGACCGATCGGTCGCGCGTCCGTAGCGTGCTGCGCATGGCTCTGGCAACGCGGACGGACCGACGGCCGTCCTTCGCACGCACCGTGTGGGACTCCACCGTCGGCAAGAAGACCGTGATGGCGGTCAGTGGTCTGATCATGCTGCTGTACCTGGTCGTCCACATGATCGGAAACCTGAAGATCTTCTTCGGGGCGGGCGAGTTCAACCATTACGCGCACTGGCTGCGCACGGTCGGCGAGCCGTTCATGCACTACGAGTGGACGCTCTGGCTCGTCCGGATCGTGCTGGTCGTCGCCGTCGTCGCGCACGCCACCTCGGCGTACCAGCTCAGCCGGCGCGACATCAGGGCACGGCCGAGCAAGTACGTGCACAAGAAGGCACGGGCCTCCTACGCCACGCGCACCATGCGGTGGGGCGGCATCATCCTCGGCCTGTTCATCGTCTGGCACATCCTCGACCTGACGACCGGCACCGTGCACCCCGGCTTCCGGCCCGGCCACCCGTACCAGAACGTCGTGGACACCTTCTCCACCTGGTACGGCAACGTCATCTACATCGTCGCGGTGCTCGCCCTCGGCCTGCACGTCCGGCACGGCTTCTGGAGCGCGGCCCAGACCCTCGGCGCGGGCAGCCGCACCCGCGACCGCGTCCTCAAGACCATCGCGAACGTCCTCGCGCTGCTGCTCACGGCCGGCTTCATCGCCGTCCCCGTGGGCGTCATGACCGGAGTGGTGAGCTGAACATGACTTCCTACGCCGACTACACGACCGGGGAACCGGTCGCCGACACCAAGGCCCCCGCCGGGCCGGTCAACGAGCGCTGGGACAAGCGCCGCTTCGAGGCCAAGCTGGTCAACCCCGCCAACCGGCGCAAGCACACCGTGATCGTCGTCGGCACCGGCCTCGCCGGCGGCTCCGCCGGGGCCACCCTCGCCGAACAGGGCTACCACGTCGTCCAGTTCTGCTACCAGGACTCGCCCCGCCGCGCGCACTCCATCGCCGCACAGGGCGGCATCAACGCCGCGAAGAACTACCGCAACGACGGCGACTCCGTCCACCGCCTGTTCTACGACACCGTCAAGGGCGGCGACTTCCGGGCCCGCGAGTCCAACGTGCACCGGCTCGCGCAGATCTCCGTCGAGATCATCGACCAGTGCGTGGCGCAGGGCGTGCCCTTCGCCCGCGAGTACGGCGGCCTGCTCGACACCCGCTCCTTCGGCGGGGTGCAGGTGTCGCGCACCTTCTACGCCCGCGGCCAGACGGGCCAGCAGCTCCTCCTCGGCGCCTATCAGGCGCTGTCCCGGCAGATCGCGGCCGGGAACGTCGAGATGCACCCGCGCACCGAGATGCTCGACCTGATCGTCGTGGACGGGCGGGCGCGCGGCATCGTGGCGCGGGACCTCGTCACCGGACGCATCGACACGTACGTCGCGGACGCCGTCGTCCTCGCCTCCGGCGGCTACGGCAACGTCTTCTACCTGTCGACGAACGCCATGAACTCCAACGCCACCGCCATCTGGCGGGCCCACCGGCGCGGCGCCCTGTTCGCCAACCCCTGCTTCACCCAGATCCATCCCACCTGCATCCCGCGCACCGGCGAGCATCAGTCCAAGCTGACGCTGATGAGCGAGTCGCTGCGCAACGACGGCCGCATCTGGGTGCCGAAGGCCAAGGGCGACCAGCGGCCCCCGAACGACATCCCCGAGGACGAGCGCGACTACTACCTGGAGCGCATCTACCCTTCCTTCGGCAATCTCGTCCCACGGGACATCGCCTCGCGCGCCGCGAAGAACGTGTGCGACGAGGGCAGGGGAGTGGGCCCCGGCGGGCAGGGCGTCTACCTCGACTTCGCCGACGCCATCGAGCGCATGGGCCGGGGGGCCGTCGAGGCCAAGTACGGCAACCTCTTCGACATGTACCAGCGGATCACCGACGAGGATCCGTACGAGGTGCCGATGCGGATCTACCCCGCCGTGCACTACACGATGGGCGGCCTGTGGGTCGACTACGACCTCCAGACCACCGTCCCCGGGCTGTTCGCGGTCGGTGAGGCCAACTTCTCCGACCACGGCGCCAACCGCCTCGGCGCCTCCGCGCTGATGCAGGGACTCGCGGACGGCTACTTCGTCCTCCCCTCGACCATCAACGACTACCTGGCCCGCAACCCCCACCACGACACGGTGACCGACGAACACCCCGACGTCCAGGAGGTGCTGGCCGGCACCCAGGACCGCCTCAACCTGCTGCTGTCCGTCGACGGCGACCGCACCCCCGACTCCTTCCACCGCGAGCTCGGCGAACTCATGTGGGAGTTCTGCGGCATGGCACGCACCGACGCGGGCCTGCGCAAGGCGCTGGAGCGCATCCCGCAGATCCGCGAGGAGTTCTGGCGGCGCATCAAGGTGCCCGGCACCGGTGAGGAGTTCAACCAGTCGCTGGAGAAGGCCAACCGCATCGTCGACTACCTGGAGCTCGCCGAGCTGATGTGCCTCGACGCGCTGCACCGCGAGGAGTCCTGCGGCGGCCACTTCCGCGAGGAGTCCCAGACGCCCGACGGCGAGGCCGCCCGCGAGGACGAGCGGTTCGCCTACGCCGCCGCCTGGGAGTTCACCGGCACGGGCGAGGCCCCGGTGCTGCACAAGGAAGACCTGGTCTTCGAGTACGTCCACCCCACCCAGCGGAGCTACGCATGAAGCTCACCCTGCGCGTCTGGCGGCAGCCGAACGCCGACGCCGACGGCACGATGTCCACGTACGAGGTGGACGGGATCTCACCCGACATGTCGTTCCTGGAGATGCTCGACACGCTCAACGAGGAACTCATCGTCAAGGGCGACGACCCGGTCGCCTTCGACCACGACTGCCGCGAGGGCATCTGCGGCGCGTGCTCGCTCGTCATCAACGGCGACGCGCACGGTCCCGAGCGGACGACGACCTGCCAGCTGCACATGCGGTCGTTCGAGGACGGCGACACGATCGACGTCGAGCCGTGGCGGGCGTCGGCGTTCCCGGTGATCAAGGACCTCGTCGTGGACCGGTCGGCCTTCGACCGGATCATCCAGGCCGGCGGGTACATCACCGCGCCGACGGGAGCGGCTCCCGAGGCGCACGCCACGCCGGTGCCGAAACCGGACGCCGACTTCGCCTTCGAGCACGCCGAGTGCATCGGGTGCGGGGCGTGCGTCGCGGCCTGCCCGAACGGGGCGGCGATGCTGTTCACCTCGGCGAAGATCAACCACCTCAACGTCCTGCCGCAAGGGGCGCCCGAGCGTGAGACGCGGGTGCTGGACATGGTGGAGCAGATGGACGAGGAGGGGTTCGGCGGGTGCACGCTCGCGGGCGAGTGCGCCACCGCCTGCCCGAAGGGCATCCCGCTGATGTCCATCACGAGCATGAACAAGGAGTGGCTGCGGGCCGCGCGGAAGGCCAAGCGGTAACGCCGCAGGGACTTCGGTGCTTCGGCAGCTGCGGGTAGGCCGTCGTTGATCGCGCAGTTCCCCGCGCCCCCGGGGGGAGCGCAGTAACGTTCGCCGGTAGGTGCGGACGGGCGGGGCCGGGAGTGGTGCTCATCCCCGGCCCCGTCTCGCGATGTGCCTGTCACGGGCCGGGGTCGGCCAGCAAAGGGCCCAGCGGGCCGAGGTCCAGGTTGAGGTCGCTGCGCCGCAGCCCGTGCTGCTCGCACAACTCGTCCATGCGCTCGTCCAGCAGCATCAGGGCCGTGCCGAGCCGGTCCTCCTGCTCGGCGCTGAGCGTCCCCTCGTCGAAGCGGCGCACGGCCTGACGCTCCATGAGCTGCCGCAGGAGCTCCACCACGGTCAGCACCAGAGCCGCCAGATCGTTCGTGACCCGCTCGGGATCGAGGTCCAGCGCGTGGGTGCGCGGCCCGGTCACAGCGGCCCGCTGTCCGGCCAGGGCGCGGGCACCCGTTCGCCGACCGACGCCAGCAGGGCGTGCAGGGAGATCCGCACCAACGGCACGTCGGCGATGGCCAGCACGAGGTCGCCGCTGACCACGACGCCGGTCGCCAGCACCCGGTCGAGCAGGTCGACGAGCGGCACGCCCACCGGCGCGTACGGCTCCGGGCCGTCCCACGGCACCCCGTCGCGGCCTGCCCCGCCGACGACCGGCACGGTCATGCGCCGGCCTCCCCGTGCGCTGCGCACTCCACCTCGCCCGACCGGGCGAAGGAGTACGGGATCCACGGGCCTGACACGGTCACCTCCAGGCTCCAACGGTGGGCTTCGCGCGCCTGTTCGTCGACGACCCGGACGAACTCGGCGCGCTGTCCGTCGTCGACCAGATAGGCCGCATTGAGCAGCTGCGGGACGCTCCTGCCGGTCAGCCGCTCGCTCTGCGGCCGGTGCCGCGTGGCGGCGACGGCGTACCGCCGCAGCTCCCGGTCGACGGCGTGGGCCTGCTCCAGGCTCCGCTCGCGCACCTCGCGCTCGGAGCGCCGCCGGGCGCTCGCCCGGCGCAGATAGGACCGCCCGTCGGCCGGCCCGTCCGCGGCGGCTGCGGACGCGAGCCCGCTGCCCGGCCCGTGCACCTTCACCGCCCACTCGGAACGGTCGCGCAGCCGGTCCAGCAGGGCACGCAGGGTCGCCTCCCGGGCAGCCACCGCCCGTACGGCGTTGCCGTCGTCCAGATACAGCGTCGCCATCGGCAGGGGAACGACGGGCCCCGCGCTCGCGGCCGTCTCCACGGCCCGGTGGTGGGCCCGGGCGCAGCGCTCCAGCTCCGTCGGCCGGTTGAGCCGCTGCGCGAGCGCCTCCTCACCGAAGTCCGCCGCGGGAACGTCCTGCACGATCAGGTGCAGCGGGCCCGCCGCCAGGACCCGCAGCGGACCGCCGCCGTCATGGCCGGGCGTCACCGTCACCACGTCGTCCGGCGGCGGGGTTTCCGTCACGGCGAACACGCAGGTGACGGCGGGGCGCGGCACGACTGCTCCCCCCGCGCCGGCCCGGGCCGTGCTCATCGGACCGCCTCCGTGCTGTCGCCGCCGGCTTCCTCCAGGGCGTCGAGACGGGCCCGCAGACGCGCGTTCTCCTCGGTGAGCGCGTCACGCGCGGCGCGTGAGGACAGCGCCGGGTCCGTCTCCCACCAGTCGATGCCCGCCTTCTTGGCCGTCTCGACCGAGGCGATGAACAGGCGCAGCCGGATGGTGAGCAGTTCGATGTCGAGCAGGTCGATCTTGATGTCGCCCGCGATGACGATGCCCTTGTCCAGGACGCGTTCGAGCAGGTCCGCGAGGCTTCCGGAGGGCGGCCCGGCCGGCTGCGCCCCCGGGCCCGCGGGCCAGGTGCCGAGGTCGGTCACGAGGCACCTCCGCAGGGCCGGCCACCGGTGTAGCGCACGGGACTGTCGAGGCGCGCGAGCAACCGCTCCTCCTCTTCCTCGAAGGCCGCCTCGTCGATGGCGCCCTCCTCCAGGGCCCGGTTGAGCGCGGCCAGCCGCGCCTGCACCGCCCGCGGGTCGCCGCTCTGGCGTTCGGCCTCCCGCAGCAGGTGGTCGGCGACCCAGAGCGTGCCGCGCACCGGGGCCAGCGGCAGCAGCAGGAGCCCGCTCACGAGTCCCACCGGGTCACCGGCCGGCCGGGGCGGACGGCGCGTCCACGAAGCTGTAGCACGGCAGCGGACCGGTCACACTGAGCGCCAGCCTGTCCCCGACGTCGCGTGCCTGCGCGGCCACGACCTGCCGGAAGCGCTCTTCGTCGGCGTCACGCACCAGGAACGACGTGCTGAGCACCTGCTCGTCGTCGACCGGCCCCGGCGCCGTGCGCACGGCCAGCGGGGCCAGCCGGGCCAGCACCTCCCGCGCCGCGCCGCGAGCCTCGCGCGCCACGCCCTTGGCGAGCGCCTCGCCCAGCCGCACGTTCGCCTCGTAACCCGGGTGGCGCCGGGTGCGGCGGGCGAGTTCGCGCAGGGTGTCGTCCCGGTGCACGAGGGCGGCGAAGTACCCGGGCACGACGGCGCCCTTCACGTTCAGCTCGACACAGCCCCGCACCCCGTCGAGCTGTGCCGCCAAGTGGGCGCTCCCGGTGCGCAGTTGATCGCGCAGCGCCGCCGCGTCGGGAGTGAGGACGGCGAACCGCATGGGCAGCACCGGGCCCTGTCCGGCGAGTTCGCCGAGAACCGCCTGGTGGGCCATCAGGTCGCGTCGCCGGGCCCGGACGGACGCGGGCGCGTCCGAGACCGCCGCGCACAGCCCGCCCTCGGTCAGGAGCCGCACCGCCGCACCGGCCACGCCGGGTGCGCGCGGGGGCCGGACACCCGCCGGGGCGATGCCGTAGACGTACAAGGTGCCGAGTGTGCCGGCGGTGGTGAGGGCGGCGGTGGCCGTCACGGTCATTCCTCCTCGGCCTTGCGGCGCCGTGGCCGCGGGCGTTCGTCGTCACCGCGGCGCTTGCGGGCCGGCCGCGGGGCGGGCTCGGTGGGGGCGTCGTCGTCCGCGTCGTCCTCCGGCGTGAGCACGTCGCGCACCTTGTCCGTCAGGGAGCGGCCGGCGCGTTTGGCGCCCGCCTTGCCGATCGTCCTGGCGACCGGTCCGCCGAACAGCTCGGGCACGGTCTTGGAGCGCGAGTCGTGCTCCAGGTCCAGCCGGTTGCACGCTTCCGCGAAACGCAGATACGTGTCCACGCTGGCCACCACGATGCGGGCGTCGACCTTGAGGATCTCGATCCCGACCAGCGAGACGCGCACGAAGACGTCGATCACCATGCCGCGGTCGAGGATCAGCTCCAGCACGTCGTAGAGGGTTCCGGCGCGGGGCGCACAGACGATCTCGTCGCTGTGGACGGTCATGCGGCGGTCCTTCCGGTGGGCGGTTGCGACGGTCCGGTCACTGGTCCTGGGCGCCGCGCCGGAAGCGCGCGACCCGGCGGTACTGCACCAGCTCACCCGCCGCGTCCAGTTCCACCCGGTACGTCGCCAGCAGACTGGTCGTGTCGGGGATGCGGGCCAGTTCGAGCACGTCGACGTCGACGATCCAGCCGTCGTCCTCGCCCCGGCACACCGCGGAAACCCCTTCGAGCCGGTGGCGGATCAGCTCCGTCAGCGCCTCGGCGGCACGCCGTGCCGCCTCCCCGGCCCCGCCCACGGTGCGTCGGCGCCTGGTGGACGAGGCCGAGCCCCTGCGTCGCTCGCCGGCTCCGGGTTCGGTCATGCAGCTCACTCTCGCCGCAGGAGCCGGTGGGCGCGTGTGCAGTTACGCCATCCGAGCCGCGTCCGCGGCCGCGCGAGCCGTTCAACAACCTCACACCCGCTCTCTCTGCACATGACACGCGCAGGTCGGTCGGCATCGGAAGAACAGAGGAGCAGGACCTGTACGACACCGCTCAGCGCCCCGCCCCCGCCTCGCCGAACCGGCCCGTGACCAGGAGAGAGCCATGACCGGCGTACTGACCGTCGACCGCCCCGCACAGCCCACGGCCCCCACCCGCTACACCGTCGCCCTCGCCCGCAACGAGGAGGACGTGCGTGCCGCCCAGCGGCTGCGGCACGACGTCTTCGCCGTGGAGATGGGCGCCCTGCTGGCCGGTCCGCAGCCGGGCCTCGACGCCGACGCGTTCGACGCGTACTGCGACCACCTTCTCGTCCGGGAGGAGACGACCGGCCAGGTCGTCGGCACCTACCGGCTGCTGCCGCCCGAGCGCGCCGCGATCGCGGGTCGGCTGTACTCCGAAGGCGAGTTCGACCTGGCCGCGCTCGACGGGATCCGGCCGCAGCTCGTCGAGGTCGGCCGCTCCTGCGTGCACCCCGACCACCGCGACGGGGCGGTCATCAGCCTCATCTGGGCCGGCATCGCCCGCTACATGGTCGACCGGGGCCACGAATGGCTCGCCGGCTGCTGCTCCGTCCCGCTCGCCGACGGCGGCACCCTCGCGTCCGCCGCCTGGGACCGGGTGCGCGAGAAGCACCTCTCGCCGGCCGAGTTCCGGGTGCGGCCGCTGCTGCCGTGGACGCCGGGTCCCGCGCCCGCCGCCCGCGTCGAACTGCCCGCCCTGCTGCGCGGCTACCTCCGCCTGGGTGCCTGGGTATGCGGTGAGCCGGCCCACGACCCGGACTTCGGCGTGGCCGACCTGTACGTGCTGCTGCCGATGAGCCGCGTCAACGCCCGGTACCTGCGTCACTTCCTCTCCCTCGTACCGGCCTGATGAGCGCCTGGCTGCCCACCGCGCCCTGCACGCCGCAGACCTGCGTCGAGGCGCCGGCCGTGCGGGCGCGGGCCGTGCCGCGCGCCGTGCTGCGGCTCGGCGCGGTCCTGCTGCTCCTGCTCGCGGGGATCGCGCTGATGCTCTTCGGTGCCCGGATCCCGCCGCCCCTGGTCCGGCGCTGGTGCCGGTGGATCGTGCGGGCCGCCGGCGTCCGGGTCCGCATCACCGGCGCCGCCGCCCCCACCGGTGGACTGCTGCTGGTCGCCAACCACATCTCCTGGCTGGACATCCCGCTGCTCGCCGCCGTCCGCCCCGCCCGGATGCTGGCCAAGAGGGAGGTACGGCACTGGCCGGTCGCCGGTGCGCTGGCCGCCCGCGGCGGCACCCTGTTCATCGACAGGGACCGGCTGCGGGCCCTGCCCGACACGGTCGCCCGGATCGCCGGGGCCCTGCGCGAGGGCGCCGCGGTCGCGGCCTTCCCCGAGGGCAGCACCTGGTGCGGCCGGGCCCAGGGCACCTTCCGCAGAGCCGTCTTCCAGGCGGCCCTGGACGCCGGGGTGCCGGTCCAGCCGGTACGGATCGGCTACCGGCTCAGCGGCGGCAGGGCCACCACGACCCCCGCGTACGTCGGCGACGACACGCTGCTCGCGTCCCTGTGGCGGGTGGCTACGGCCCACGGCCTGGTGGCGGAGGTCGAGGTACGGGCCCCTGTCCCGCCGGACGCCGGCCCCGACCGCCGCACCCTCGCCCGCGCGGCCCAGCCACCGGAGACGGCGGCGCCGGCCTGGACACACACGGTGCTGGTGGCGTAGCGGCGCGGCCGGGACTGACCGCGGGCGCCCCCTCCCGCCGTGGGCACGGCCCGGCGGCGCGGCGAGCCCGGGCCGACGCGGCCCGCAGACCGCCGTGCGCCGAACGGATGCCCCTGCGGGCTTGCGGCAGCACCCCGCCCCGCCGTGGTCGCCGGGTGGGGCCCCGGCAGCGGTGGCCCGGCCCGCTGTCTCCCAAGCCCCGCGCCTTTACCGCACGTGCCTCAGCCGCTCCCGGACAGTGTGCGTGCCAGGTAGGGGGCCGTCCGGCTGTGCGGTGACCGTGCCACGTCCCCCGGTGGGCCCGCCGCCACGATGTGGCCGCCCGCGTCGCCGCCGCCGGGGCCGAGGTCGATCACCCAGTCCGCGCGCGCGACGACGGACATGTCGTGCTCGACGACGACCACGGTGTGCCCGGCGTCGACGAGGCCGTGCAACTGGTGCATCAGGACGTCCACGTCGGCCGGGTGGAGGCCCGTCGTGGGTTCGTCGAGGAGGTAGAGCGTGTGGCCGCGCCGGCCGCGCTGAAGTTCGCTCGCCAGCTTGATGCGCTGGGCCTCGCCGCCCGAGAGCTCGGTCGCGGGCTGGCCCAGGCGCAGGTAGCCCAGGCCGACGTCGAGCAGGGAGGCCAGACTGCGGGCCACGGCCGGGGTGTCCGCGAAGAACTCCGCCGCATTCTCCACCGTCAGATTCAGCACCTGTGCGATGTTCCGCCCCCGGTACGCCACCTCCAGCGTCGACGGGTTGTAGCGGGCCCCGCCGCAGTCCGGGCAGGGCGCGTACGTGCTGGGCAGGAACAGCAGCTCCACGCTGACGAACCCCTCGCCCTGGCAGGTCTCGCAGCGCCCGCCCGCCACGTTGAAGGAGAACCGCCCGACGCCGAAGCCGCGTTCGCGGGCCCCGTCGGTGGCCGCGAACACCTTGCGTACGACGTCGAAGAGGCCCGTGTACGTGGCGAGGTTCGAGCGCGGCGTGCGGCCGATCGGCTTCTGGTCGACCGCGACCAGCCGGCCCACGCCGGCCGAGTCCTGCGTGATCTCGCCGATGAGCGTGGACTTGCCGGAGCCGGACACCCCGGTCACCGCGGTGAACACGCCGAGCGGGAACTCAGCCGTCACACCGCGCAGGTTGTGCCGGGTGACCGGGCCGGTCTTCAGCCACCCGGTCGCCTCACGCACGTCCCGGGCCGGAGCGGGGGAGTGGCCGAAGAGGTAGCGGGCCGTCGCCGATTCCCCGACACCGGCCAGCCCGGCCACGGGACCGCTGTGCAGCACGCGCCCGCCGCGCTCGCCCGCCGCCGGCCCCACGTCGACCAGCCAGTCGGCGCCCCGCACGACGTCGAGGTGGTGCTCCACCACGAACACCGAGTTCCCGGACGCCTTCAGCCGCTCCAGCACCGTGAGCAGCGCCTCGGTGTCCGCCGGGTGCAGTCCGGCCGACGGCTCGTCGAGGACGTAGACGACCCCGAAAAGACCGGAACGCAGCTGGGTGGCGAGGCGCAGGCGCTGCAGTTCGCCCGGGGAGAGGGTGGGGGCGGGCCGGTCGAGGCTGAGGTAGCCGAGGCCCAGCTCGACGACCGGCGCGATCCGGGACCGCAGGTCGTCGATGAGGACCCGAGCGGCCTCCGAGGTCCCGTCGAGACCGGCGGCCAGTTCCACCAGCGGGAGTGCGGCCAGCTCGGCGACGGTCCGGCCGCCGACCGTCACCGCCAGGGCCTCGGGGCGCAGCCGGCTGCCGCCGCACGCCGGGCAGGGCGCACTGGTGAGGAACCGCTCGGCCTTGGCCCGCAGGGCCGGACTCTTCGAGTCCGAGAACGTCTTCATCACGTACCGGTGGGCGCTCATATAGGTGCCCTGGTACGGCCGTTGGATGCGGTCGGCGTCCCGCACGGGATGCACCGTGACCACCGGCTGCTCGTCCGTGAACAGGATCCACTCCCGCTCGCGGGCGGGCAGCTCCCGCCACGGCCGGTCGACGTCGTGGCCGAGCGCGTCCAGGATGTCCCGGAGGTTCTTGCCCTGCCAGGCGCCCGGCCACGCGGCGATCGCCCCGTCGCGGATCGTCAGCGACGGGTCGGGGACCAGCAGCTCCTCGCTCGTACGGTGCACCTGCCCGAGCCCGTGGCACTCCGGGCAGGCCCCCACCGCCGTGTTGGGCGAGAAGGCGTCGGAGTCGAGCCGCTCGGCGCCCGGCGGGTAGATGCCGGCCCGGGAGAACAGCATCCGAAGGGAGTTGGAGAGGTTGGTGACCGTGCCGACGGAAGAGCGGGAGGTGGGCGCCGCCCGGCGCTGCTGGAGCGAGACGGCCGGGGGCAGGCCGGTGATCTCCCCGACCTTCGGCGCGCCGACCTGGTGGATCAGCCGGCGCGCGTACGGCGCCACCGACTCGAAGTAGCGCCGCTGGGCCTCCGCGTAGATCGTGCCGAACGCCAGCGACGACTTCCCCGAGCCGGACACGCCGGTGAAGACGGCCAGCACGTCCCGGGGAATGTCCACGTCGATGCCCCGGAGGTTGTGCTCGCGGGCTCCGCGGACACGGACGTACGGGTCATGGGGGTCGCGGTCGTGCATGGCAGACGACTCTAACCGGATCTAACCGGAGGCGATCGCGGCCAGCCGCCGGTAGGAGTCCAGCAGGGCCTCACGGTCGTACGTGCTGGTCGTGACCAGCACCTCCTGTGCGCCCGTCTCCTTCACCACCGTCTCCAGTTCGTGCGCCACCTGCTCCTCGGTCCCGGCGATGTGACCGGTCAGGCCCGATTCGTAGAGGTCCCGCTCCTTGCCGGTCATCGCGAGGGCCTCCACGCGCTCGGCGGGCGGCAGCGGCGGGAAGGTGCCGCGGGTGCGGGAGTGGGCCATCGACCAGGCCTCGGGGATCAGCAGCCGCCGGGCCTCTTCGGGGGTGCCGGCCACGGCGATCGTGCCCGAGACGACGACGTACGGTTCCGGGGCCCAGACGGAGGGACGGAACCGGTCGCGGTACTGGTCGATGCCGCGCCGCATCTTCTCCCGGTTCCTGAGGTCGCCGATCACCATGGGCAGGCCCGCGCGGGCGGCGATGCCGGCTCCCTCGCCCATGGCCAGGACGAACGGCGGCACGGTCAGGCCCTCGGCGGGGCGGGCGTGCACGCCGGTGGGGGAGGTGCCCCGGAACCAGCCGAGCAGCTCCGCGAGCTGGCCCTCGAAGTCCTCGGCGTCGCCCTTGTCGCGGCCCAGGGCCCGGCGTACCCCGTCCGTGAAGCCGACGGACCGGCCCAGGCCCATGTCGATCCGCCCGGGGAACAGCGACTCCAGCACCCCGAACTGCTCGGCCACGACCAGAGGCCGGTGGTTGGGCAGCATCACCCCGCCGGTGCCGACCCGGATCGTCCGGGTCGCGCCCGCGACGGCGGCGGCCAGCACGGTCGGCGCGGAACCGGCGACGCCGGGCACGCCGTGGTGCTCGGAGACCCAGACCCGGTGGTAGCCGAGCCGCTCCAGCTCCTGCGCCAGCCGCACGGTGTCGCGCAGCGCCTCGGGGTGGGTGTGCCCCTCGCGGGTGCGGGAGCGGTCGAGGACGGACAGGCGCACGGGATCCATACCGGGTTCTACGCCGGACGGGGCCGCCCGTATTCCGCCGCCGCGGCGGCGGGATCGCCGGCGGAAAACCGCGTGACCGCGTCCCCGCACGTCAGGACAATGTCCCGGTACCCAGAAGCGAAAGGCGGCCGACCGTGACCGTCCCCAACATCCTGCTCTCCGGCATCGTCGGATCGACCGCCTACGGTCTCGCCCGCCCGGGTTCGGACATCGACCGCCTCGGCCTCTTCGCCGCGCCCACCGAGGAACTGCACGGTCTGCGCCGGCCGAAGGAGTCGCACGTCAGTACGGCGCCGGACCGCACCCTGCACGAGGCCGCCAAATGGTGCCGGCTGGCCCTCGGCGGCAATCCGACCGCGATGGAGCTGGTGTGGCTCCCCGACGACCTGTACGAGGTGCGCACCCCGCTCGGCGACGAGCTCATCGGCATCCGTACGGCGTTCCTGAGCGCCAAGCGGGTCAGGGACGCCTACCTCGGCTACGCCACCCAGCAGTTCCGGCGGCTGGAGACGCGCGGCGACGGCTCGTTCTCCGCCGACACCCGGAAGCGCACCGCGAAGCACGCCCGGCATTTGAAACGGCTGTGCGCGCAGGGCCTGGAGCTGTACACCACCGGGCGGTTGACGATCCGTGTCGAGGACCCGGACGGGTACCACGCCTTCGGCGAGCGCGTCGCCGCCGACCCCTTGGAGGCCCTGCCCCTGCTCAGGCGTTACGAGGAAGCCTTCGACGCGGGACCCACGGCGCTGCCGGACGAGCCCGACGAGGCGCCGGTGGAAGCCTGGCTGCGCCGGGTCCGCGCGCACTTCCTCGCCGAGGCGGCGCACTCAGCCCTCGGGGCGTAGCAGCCCGCGCTCGTAGGCCCTGACCAGGTTCTGCGGGACGAGGTGACGCACGCCGTCGACGGTGACGGGGACCAGGGTCGGCGTGGCCGCCTTCCACTGGGCACGGCGGTGACGGGTGTTGCTGCGGGACATCTTCCGCTTCGGGACAGCCATGGGTTCCTCCTCGGTGGGCGGGCACCGAGGACGCTACATGAAAATGGATCCCATTAACAATGCGCGTCCCCGTCGCCCGGCCACCGCCGGCCCGGATTGCGGGTCAGTCGTCCGCGCCCACGAGCATCCGCACCTCGAACTCCTCGTGGGCGGAGGCCTCTTCGGCCGGCCCCTTGTCCAGCACCGTGCCGAGCCAGCCCAGGGCGAAGCCCACCGGGATGGAGACGATGCCGGGGTTCTGGAGCGGGAACCAGGCGAAGTCTGCTTCGGGGTAGAACGAGCCCGGGGCCGAGGAGACGACCGGGGAGAAGACGGCCAGCAGGACGGAGCAGAGCAGGCCGCCGTAGAGGCTGAGCAGGGCGCCCTTCGCGCTGAAGCGCCGCCAGAAGAGGGTGTAGATGATCGTCGGCAGGATGGCGGACGCGGCGATGGCGAAGGCCAGGAAGGCGAGCGTCGCGGTGTTCGCCCCCCAGGCGACGAGGGCCAGCAGAATGCCGAGCACCCCGATGACCGCCCCGGACAGCCGGGCGACGGTCAGCTCCTCCGTCTCGGTCGCCCGGCCCTTGCGGATCACCTCGCTGTACAGGTCGTGCGCCAGGGAGGAGGCTGCGGCCAGGGTGAGACCGACCGCCACCGCCAGCAGCGTCAGGTACGCCAGGCAGGTCAGCAGCGCGGTCAGGACACTGCCGCCCAGCTCGTGGGCGAGCAGCAGGACGGAGGCGTTGCCGGTGCGGTCCGTGGCCTCGATGGTCTCCCGGCCGAGCAGCGCGGTGGCGCCGAGTCCCATGATGCCCGCCCCGAAGCAGACGGCACCGACCAGTCCGACGGCCCACAGCACGGAGGAGCGCAGCACGCCGCTGTTGCGCGGGGTGAGCAGCCGCATCAACACGTGCGGCAGAGCGGCGAGGCCGAGCACGATGGCCAGTTCGAGGCTGAGGAAGTCCAGCTTGTTGCTGACGGTGCCGCCGTAGCGCAACCCCGGTTCGAGGAAGCTCAGGCCCGAACCGCTGCGCTCGGACGCCCTCTCCAGCAGCGCGTTGGGATTCCAGTCGAAGTGGTGCAGCACCCAGCCCGCGGTGAACAGCACGCCCACCACCAGCATCACGGCCTTGATGATCTGGATGACCGTCGCGCCCGGCATGCCGCCCAGGGAGGCGTACAGAATCACGAAGACGCCGATCACGACCACGCACAGCGTCCGGGTGGTCCCGCTCGGCACGCCGGTGAACTGGGTCAGCAGGGCCACGCTGCCCACGAGTTGGGCCACCAGGTACAGCGTGGCGATGGCCAGGATGCAGACCGCCAGCGCCACGCGGACCGGCCGCTGCTGTCGCGGCAGGCGCAGCGCCACCGTGTCGCCGAGCGTGAACCTGCCCGTGCGGTGCAGGGGTTCGGCGATCAGCAGCAGCACCATCATCCAGGCGACGGTGGTGCCGCCGAGGTACATCAGCCCGTCGTACCCGGTCAGTGCGACCAGCCCGGTGCTGCCCAGCAGGGTGGCGGCGGACAGGTAGTCGCCGCACATGGCCAGGCCGTTGCGCAGTGGCGACATGGCCCGGTTGCCGAGGTAGAACTCGCTGATCTCGTCTCGCTGAGGAGCCGTCAGCAGGGCCATGAACAGGGTGATCACGACCACGGTCAGGAACAGGACGAACGTCAGCTGAAGGCTGCTGTCGTCGATGGCGGCGGCGGTCACCACGTGCGGGACCCCCTCGCTCCGTGCCGCAGCGGCTGCCCGGCCCCCTGCGGTGGCGCCGTCCTACGGGCACGGCGGCTCCCGGTCTCGTACAGCCGGGATTTCAGGCCGCGGGCGAGCGGATCGACCCGGGTGCGCATGTGCCGGACATAGCACCACGCGGTCACGCCCATGATGACGAACTGCCCGAGACCGAGGGTGAGTCCGACCGTGAGACGGCCGAACAGCGGCTGGTTCATCACCGCGGGCACAAAACTCGACAGCAGTACGTACAGCAGGAATCCACCGACGGACAGGACCGTCGCGCGGATGCCGAACCGGCGCTGCGCGCGACGCAGGGAGTGAAATTCGGGATGGTCGGATATACGAGACGGCGGAGTATGTTCGATGTGCGGAAGCGGGAATGTGGGAGTGTCGTCCCGCCGCGGTGAATATTCGGGCACAGGCGCACCTTCTTCGCTGCATCGTGCCCCGCACTCGACCCCGTCGGATCAGTGGACACGTCCGGGTTTCGGGCAGGGGGAAGGGGTGCCGGACGCGCGGTGGGGGTGCGGGCTCTGTGGGGGGTCGTGAATCCGGAAAACTCACGGCTCGGATTCACGCGGACGGCCTCGGGGATCTGTGTGGAGATCCCCGGTCAGCCTCGGCCGCGGGTGGTGGCGAGGCTGAGAGCGGAGTATGTCAGTGCCGTCCTTGAGCCATCAACTGTGAGGGTGAATCGACGTGTGTACATGGCTTGTTCACGCGGGCTGTCTCAAATGCGCCGGGCGCAGGGACCCCTTACGCTGGCGGCGTGAGCGACGACCGCGGTACGGCCCCACTGGCCGTGTTCGACCTGGACAACACTCTCGCCGACACCACGCACCGGCAGGGGTTCCTGCAACGCAGGCCGAAGGACTGGGACGGGTTCTTCTCGGCCGCGCCCCAGGACCCGCCGGTCCCGGAGGGCATCGCGCTGGTCCTTCAGAGCGCGCGGGAGTGCGAGATCGTCTACCTCACCGGGCGGCCCGAGCGCTGCCGGCGCGACACGCTGGACTGGCTCGCCGCCCAGGGGCTGCCCGAGGGGCACCTGCACATGCGGCGGGACGCCGACCGGCGTCCCGCCCGGTTCACCAAGCTGGAGATCCTGCGGCGGCTCGCCCGCACCCGCGAGATCCGCGTCCTCGTGGACGACGACGAACTGGTCTGCGCGGACGCCCGGCGCGCCGGATTCACCGTCCTACGGGCCGACTGGGTGACCCGGTCCGCCGAGATGAAGGCGGCGCAGGAGCGCGAAGGGCGAACCTGAGCCCTACTCCGGCTCCCTGAGTCCACTCCGGCTCCCTGAGCCCTACTCCGACTCGTCGAGGCGGAAGCCCACCTTGAGGCCCACCTGCCAGTGCGCGATCTGCCCGTCCTCCAGCTGGCCGCGCACCTGCGTCACCTCGAACCAGTCCAGGTTGCGCAGCGTCTGCGAGGCCCGGTCGATGCCGTTGCGGATGGCCTGGTCGACGCCGTCCGGTGAGGTGCCGACGATCTCCGTGACCCGGTAGGTGTGGTTCGACATGCCGCTGCTCCTCTTCCCCTGACGTTCCTGTGACGGGAGTGTCACGCGTCATTCCACCGTGCCCCAAGCGGCGGCGAAGCGCGAGACGTCGTCTCCCGCCCTCGCCGCCGCCGGGGGCCCGGCGGGGTCAGTGCGCCACGCTCAGCGACAGCGCGAACCGGCCAGCATCGTCCGTCCACCAGTGGGCCAGTTCCAGCCCGGCCGCGGACAGTTCGGCGCGCACGCCCTCCTGCCGGAACTTCGCCGACACCTCCGTTCGCATCTCCTCACCCGCCGCGAAGTCGACGGCGAGGCCGAGCGCCGGCACCTTCACCGTCTGCGCCGTGCGGGAACGCAGCCGCATCTCGATCCACTCGTGCCCGGGGTCCCACAGCGCCACGTGGTCGAACGCGGCGGGCTCGAAGTCGGCGCCCAGCTCGCGGTTGATCACGGTCAGGACGTTCTTGTTGAACGCGGCCGTCACCCCGGCCGCGTCGTCGTACGCCCTGACCAGCACCTCCTCGTCCTTGACCAGGTCCGTCCCCAGCAGCAGGGCGTCGCCCGGGGCGAGCAGGGCCCGCACGGACGCCAGGAACGCGGCGCGTTCGGCAGGCAGCAGGTTGCCGATCGTGCCGCCGAGGAACGCCACCAGTCGCGGCCCCGGCGTGTCCGGCAGGGTCAGTTCCGCGGTGAAGTCGGCGATCAGCGCGTGCACGTCCAGCCCGGGCCGCTCGGCGGCGAGCGCCTGCCCGGCCTGGCTGAGGGCGCTCCCGCTGACGTCGACCGGGACGTAGGTGTGCAGATCCGGGAGTGCGTCGATCAGGTGCCGGGTCTTCTCCGAGGAGCCGGAGCCGAGCTCGACCAGGGTCCGCGCCCCGGTCGCCGCGGCGACGTCGCCGGCGCGGGCGAGGAGGATCTCCCGCTCCGCGCGCGTCGGGTAGTACTCCGGCAGTTCGGTGATCTGCTCGAACAGGTCGCTGCCGTGCGCGTCGTAGAACCACTTCGGGGGCAGGGTCTTGGGGCGGCCGGTCAGACCCCGGTGGACGTCGGCGCGCAGCGCGGCGTCCGTGGCGTCCTCGGGCAGGGTGCGGGTGACATGGAACGGACTCACGTACGGGGCTCCTTCGGCGAGGGGGAGGGCACGGTGGTGTCGGCCGGTTCCTTCAGCGGCGTGAGCAGCACGTCGGTGCGGCTTGCCGCGAGCAGGGTGCGGTCGGGGACCTCCCGCCAGTGCGGATCGTCGTCGTAGGGCTCGGAGGCCACGACGGTGCCGCCGCCGGGCCGGGTGAGGTACCAGAGGGTGTCGCCCCAGGCGGTGGCGGTGATGGTGTCGCCGTTGGTGAGGAGGAGGTTGAGCCGGGAACCGGGGGCGGCGGCGGCGACCTCCAGGACCGTGTCGGCCAGCGCCTGGCCCTCCGTGTCGCCGCTGCGCAGCCGCGCCAGCACCAGCGCCCACACGAGCGCCGAGTCGTTGCGGGCCTCCAGCGACAGCAGGTCCTCGTGCGGCAGCGTCCGGGACACGGTGGCCAGTGAACCGGGCCAGCCCCTCACCGCCCCGTTGTGGCTGAACAGCCAGGTCCCCGCCGCGAACGGGGCCGCCGCGGCCTCCGCGTCGGCCCCCGACAGCGTCGCGTCCCGCACCGCGGCGAGCAGTGCGGTGGACCGTACGACCCGGGCGAGGTCGGCGAACGACAGGTCCGCCCAGACGGGCCCGGCCCGGCGGTAGCGGGCCGGCACCGGGTCGCCCTCCGCGTACCAGCCGACGCCGAAACCGTCGGCGTTCACCGTCCCGTACTTCTGGTGCCGGGGCGCCCACGACTGCCGGTACAGCCCGTGCGGGGGCTCCACGAGGAACCGGCCCAGCGGTTCCCCGGGCCCCACGTACGCCACATGACGGCACATCAGACGCCCTCCGAACGGGCCGTGCGGAAGCCGGCGAAGATCTGCCGCCGGATCGGGTAGTCCCAGTTGCGGAAGGTGCCCCGGCAGGCCACCGCGTCCACCGCGAACGAACCGCCGCGCAGCACCTTGTGGTCGGGCCCGAAGAAGACCTCCGAGTACTCCTTGTACGGGAACGCCTTGAACCCCGGGTACGGCAGGAAGTCGCTCGCCGTCCACTCCCACACGTCACCGATCAACTGCCGTACGCCGAGCGGCGACTCGCCGGCCGGGTAGCTCCCGGCGGGTGCCGGACGCAGGTGCCGCTGGCCGAGGTTGGCGTGCTCGGGGCCCGGGTCGGCGTCGCCCCACGGGTAGCGCATCGAGCGGTCGCCGGCCGGGTCGTGCCGGGCCGCCTTCTCCCACTCGGCCTCCGTGGGCAGCCGGCGTCCCGCCCAGCGGGCGTAGGCGTCGGCCTCGTACCAGCACACGTGCAGCACCGGCTCGTCCGGCGGGACGACCTCGGTGACGCCGAACCGGCGCCTGAGGAACTGCTGTCCGTCGCGCCGCCAGAACAGCGGGGCGTCGATGCCGTGCCTGCGGATGTGCGCCCAGCCCTCGGGTGCCCACCAGCGCGGGTCGTCGTAGCCGCCGTCCTCGATGAACGCCAGGTAGGCGCCGTTCGTCACCGGGGTGGTGTCGATGTGGAAGGGCGCCACCTCCCGCCGGTGCGCGGGGCGTTCGTTGTCCAGCGCCCACGGCTCACCGGTGGTTCCCATGGTGAACGGCCCGCCCGGGACGAGGACTTCGGCGGGGCCGGTGAACAGCGGCACCGGCTCCGGGTCCGGGGCGGTCAGCGCCTGGGGCCCCTTGCGCAGCTGATGGGTGATCAGCATGGTCTCGTCGTGCTGCTGCTCGTGCTGGGCGATCATCCCGAAGGCGAACCCGGCCTCCGTCAGCCGCGTCCCGTGCAACGCGTGCCGCTCCAGCACGTCCAGCGCCCGGCCGCGCACATCGGCCGCGTACGTCCGGGCCTCGGCCGGCGACAGCAGGGGCAGCTTCGGCCGCTCGGCACGCGGATGCTCGAAGGCGTCGTAGAGGCCGTCTATCTCGGGGCGTATCGCCTCGTGCCCGGCGACGGCCCGCAGCAGCCACTGCTCCTCCTGGTTGCCGATGTGTGCGAGGTCCCACACCAGCGGCGACATCAGCGGCGAGTGCTGCGCGGTCAGGTCGGGGTCCTCCACGCAGCTCGTCAGCAGCGTGGTGCGGTCCCGGGCGACGACCAGTGAGGCGACCGCCCGCTCACGGAGCACCTCGGGGTCGACGGCCCCGGCGTCGACGGCGGGATCGGTGTCGGTCATGGGCGGAAGTCCTTCCCGTGGGCGCGACCGTCCGTGCCGCGCTGTCGGTCGAGCAGGTCGTCGGCGGGGCAGCGGCCCAGGACGACATAGCGGTCGAGATGGGCCGTGACGGCCTCGATGACCTCGGGGGCGGCGCCCAGCCGGGGCAGGGCGTCCAGCGCGGTCGTGAAGCACGTGACGGCCACCTCGCGCAGTTCCGCGTCGGCCAGTCCGCCGCGGGCCGCGTCGAGCCACAGCGGGTTGTGCGGCGCGGGCAGTCCCAGCGTCCGCTCGGCCAGCGGTTTCACGGCCCGGTAGGCGGTCTCGGTGGCCTCCGGGTCGTCGAACAGCGCCGCCGTCACGGCGAGCGGCACGATCCAGCCGTCGTCCCCGGGCTGCGCGTCGATCATGCGCAGTTCGAGGTGGCCGCGCGGCCTGACCGGCGGGAACAGCGTCGTGATGTGGTAGTCGAGGTCCTCCCGGGTGGGGGGCCGGGGAGCGCCCGTGCGGATCCAGTCCCGGAAGGTGAGCCCCTCGGGAACGTCCCAGGGCCCGCGGTCCCGGCGTACGCACATCACGGGGGCGTCCAGCACGTGCCGGGCCCAGGCGCCGCGCGGATCGGTGTCCAACCGCGGTCCGCCCGCCCGTCCGGCCCCGATCCGGGTCCACGCTAGCTGCCGGGTGGACAGCCAGCCGGTCGGACGGTGCCCGGCGAGCGGCGAGTTGGCGAACGCGGCCACCAGGACCGCGCCCAGATGGTGGGCCAGCCACCAGCGCCGCACGAGGCCGAGCGGTCCGGGCTCCTCGTGACCGGCGTCCAGGCACACCTGCACGGAGGCGGAGGTGCACATCATGGCGCGGCCCGCGGGGCCCGTGCGGTCCAGGCACGCCTCCATGGCGTCGTAGCGCGGTTGACGCAGGAACCTGCGGGGTTCGTGCCAGGGATCGTGGCCGAGGCCGACGAGGGCGAGGCCGTCGTCGCGCAGAACCGCGCGCACGGCGTCCAGGTCGGCGGAGACGGTACCGATGACCTCGGTCAGCGAGGCGGCGGGGGGCGAGCTCAGCTCCAGCTGGCCGCCGGGTTCCACGGTGAGCGCCGACCTCAGGGGCACGGTACGCAGTGCGGCGTAGGCCGCTTCGAGTCGTTCGGGTGTGACGGGGAGCTGCGGTGCGCGCAACTCGTGGACGAGCCATTCCACCTCGACACCGAGGCGGCGTGGAGGGCCGGTCTTGAAGCAGATGCCGCGGACCAGAGCCTCGACCTCGGCTTCGGACAATGACGTGCGTGGCCGGGTACAGCCACCTACCGAATCGGACATGTCGGGATCCTCCTGAGATTCCACCATGCCACCGGTCCGGGCTCTTCGGCGGCCCGGGCCGGGATCACTCGTCCCACCCAAGACGCTCCTGTCGCTCGGCACAAGGGGGCGAACCGGGGCGTTCCCGGTCGGTCATACGGGCCGGCCCCGAGTTTCCAGGGACTTTCCCGGGACGTTCTCGGCTGGCGAAAACTCTGTTGCCCCGAAGATCCGGCATCACCCACCATGCCTGCGTGAGCACGACAAGAAGGGCCGCGCGGCGCGCGGTCACGGCGGCTACGGGGGTGGCGCCGTGAGCGCGCGCCTGCGCGGTATCGCGCAGCAGACCGAGCAGATCGTCGAGGCCGGGCGCTACCGCGCGCCGGACGGGCGCGAGGTCTCGATCGCGGCGGAGCTGCGTGCGGCGCGCCAGGGCACGCGCCTGTACGGACCGGAACCGGTGCCGGTGCCCGCCGATCGGGTGACCGGGGCGCGGGAGATGCTGGTGGAGGTCACCGGCGAGAGCAGCCTGGCGGCCGCCCGCAGGCTCGGCGGGCGCGTGGCCGTGCTGAACTTCGCCTCGGCCAGGAACCCCGGCGGCGGCTATCTGAACGGCGCCCAGGCCCAGGAGGAGGCCCTGTGCCGCGCCTCCGCGCTGTACACGTGCCTCCTGGAGGCCCGCGCGTTCTACGACCACCACCGGGCCCACCGCGATCCGTTCTACACGGACCGTGTCATCCACTCACCGGCCGTGCCCGTCTTCCGCGACGACCGGGGCGCCCTGCTGGCAGAGCCGTACACGGCCGGTTTCCTCACCTCGCCCGCGCCCAACGCGGGCGTGGTGCTGCGCACGGCGCCCGAACGGGCCTCGGACCTGCCCCGGGCCCTCGCGGTGCGGGCCGAGCGCGTCCTGGAGACGGCCGGCGCCCACGGCTACCGCCGGCTCGTCCTCGGCGCCTGGGGCTGCGGGGTCTTCCGCAACGACCCCGCGCAGGTGGCGGAGGCGTTCCGGGCGCTGCTGGGGCCGGGCGGCCGGTTCGCCGGGACCTTCGAGCACGTGACGTTCGGGATCCTGGACCGGACACGGGACCGTGCGGTGCTGAGCGCCTTCGAGGAGACGTTCAGCTCCAGCCGTAGCGCTCCTGGAGCCGGCGTCTGACCAGGTTGAACCGCATGCGGTCCAGTGCGCATGCCTCGCGGCGCATGCCGTCCTCGTGCAGGCGCAGCACCCGGTCCACGTCGACCCACGAGTCCCGGCCCGTCCGGTCCCACGGCCCGGCGCCGATCGGCACCCACTCGCGGTCACCGTCGTGCCGCTTGCTGGACAACTGCACGGCCAGGAAGGTGCCGCCCGGCTCGCGGGCGACCACCAGCACCGGGCGGTCCTTGCCCCGGCCGTCGTTCTCCTCGAAGGGCACCCAGGTCCAGACGATCTCCCCGGGATCGGGGTCGCCGTCGTGCGCGGGGGAGTACTCCGTCCGCACCCGGCCCACTTCGCGGGGGTCGGTCTGGACGGTGGCGGAGGGGCCGTGGCGGCCGGGGACGTTCTCGTCGGCAAACGTGCTCACGGGGGCACCTTAGAGGCCGCTCCCATGAGCACGCCGCCCGGGTCACTCGTCGTCCAACGGCACCTTCCGCTCCCCCCCGTTGAGGGCGGACGTCCTCCTGCGGCGTCTGCCCGTGCGGCCGGCCTGGAGGATCTCGCTGTCCCGGGTCGCCTCCGCCATCCGGGCGAACGACCGCTGCTCGGCCTCCGTGGCCAGCCGTCACCATCGATGCGGCCGCCATGAGGACGGCGCATGGTCGCGCCATGAGACGGCGCACGGTCGCGCCATGAGGACGGCGCACGGTCGCTCAGGCGGCGGCGGAACGAGCCGTGACCGGCGGCGACGGCCACTTCTCGGCCCAGCGCAACTCCGCCTCCAGTTGGGCGGCCACCTGCACGAGCAGCGGCTCGCTGTTGGCCGGGCCCAGCAACTGCGCGCCGACCGGCAGTCCGTCCGGCGTGAACCCGGCGGGCACGTTGACCCCGGGCCAGCCCAGCACGTTCCACGGCCAGGCGTACGGGCAGGCCGCGATCATCGCCCGGTCGGTGGCGAACCCGCTGAGTTCGAGCAGGGCGCCGATGCGCGGTGGGGGAGCGGCGGTCGTCGGCGCGAGCACGACGTCGTAGGAGGTGAAGAAGGAGCCGATGCGCCGGTGCAGCGCGGTCTCCGCACGCCGGGCCGCCCGCAGCGGGGCACCGCCGAGCAGCCGGCCCAGCCGGGCCGCGTCCCGGGTGCGCCGGTCCAGCAGCGCCGGGAAGGGCGCCTCGCCCACCCGCTCGGCGATCCCGGCCGTGGCGCGCGGCACGAAGGTCAGCCCGATCTGCCCGTACGGCGGATCCGCCTCCTCGACGAAGTGCCCCAGGGCGGCGAGCCGTTCGGCCAGTTCGACCACGCGGGTCCGCACCTCGGGCAGGAGCCGGGCGGGCACGGCCGTGAAGGGCGGCTTGAGGGAGAGCGCGATGCGCAGCCGGCCCGGATCGCGGCCGACGGCCCCGGACACGTCGAGGGGCGGGGGCTGGTGCGGGTCCTGAGCGTGGTTGCCGCTCGCCGCGTCCAGCAGCAGGGCCGCGTCGGCGACCGTACGGGCCAGGGTGCCGTTGACGGTGATGCCCTGGAAGGACTCCCCGCGCGGCCACGTCGAGACCCGGCCGCGCTGCGGCTTGATGCCGACCAGATGCGTCCACGCGGCCGGGATCCGCACCGAGCCGGCGCCGTCCGAGCCGAGCGCGGCGGGCACCAGGCCGGCGGCGACCGCGGCGGCCGACCCGCCCGAGGAACCACCGGGCGTGTGTTCCGTGCTCCACGGGTTGCGGGTCGCGCCGAAGGCCGGCCCCTCGGTGAAGGGCCACTGCCCGAACTCACAGGTGTTGGTCTTGCCGATGATCACGGCCCCGGCCGCGCGCAGCCGCCGTACCGCCTCACCGTCCTCGGCGACCGGCGGGAACTCCCCGCAGCAGCCGAACGCGGTCGGCTCACCGGCCACGTCCATGTCGTCCTTCACGGCGACGGGGACGCCGAGCAGCGGCATCCGTGCGCCCGGGGAAGCCAGTCGGCGGTCCGCGACGTCGGCCTCCGCGAGCGCGGCCTCGGCCCGGACGATCCGGAAGGCGTTGAGGCTCCCCTGGGACGCCTCGATCCGTGCCAGCGTCCGCTCGACCAGCGCCCGCGACGTCACCTCCCCGGCGGCCAGCGCACGGGCGGTCTCCGCCAGGCCTTCGGAACGGTCGAGCGCCATACGGACACCTCCGGAATCGGCTGTCTACCGAACGGTAACGTCCGGCGGCCGGTGGCGGAATGCCGACGACTGGAGTGTAAGTCCACGCACCGGCCACGGCTTCCTCACTGGGCGCATCGGCCCCTGCTCAAACCATTGACGGCCCGTGCCGTCGCCCTTACGTTCTGAGCCCCACCTTTCGATCGATGTCCCGAACCTTGTTCGATATATCGAATCTCGGTGTTCCCAGGGAGAGCCGTCCGTGACCTCACACCTCGCCGCCCCGTCCCGCCGCACACTGCTGCGCGCCCTGGCCGCCCTGCCCGCCTCGGCGATCCTGCTCGGTGAGACACCCGGACTCCTCGGCACCGCCCTGGCCGCCGCACCCCCGAACGGCTCGGCCACCCGCTACACCATCGTGCCGTTCCTCAACAGCGACGACGGCACGGTCAACGTCTACCAGTCGGACGACGCCACGGACTTCCGGCTGCTGCGCTCCTCCGCGTACACCCCGCCCGCGAACCGGATCCGCGACGCCTCCGTCATCAGACACACTGACGGCTTCTACTACGTCACCTACACCACCCACACCTGGCAGGACCCCAGCACGACCATCGGATTCGCCCGCAGCTCCGACCGCGTCAACTGGACGTTCCTGTACGACTACACCGTCCCCGTCGCGGGCCTCTCCCGCGCCTGGGCACCCGAGTGGTTCGTCGACAGCGACGGCAGCGTGAGCATCATCGTCTCCTGCTCCACCACGAACGACGAGTGGATCTTCACCCCGTACCTGCTGCGGGCCACGAACTCGGCCCTGACGGCGTGGAGTTCACCCGTCGTCCTCTCGGGCATCGGCGCCAACCACATCGACACGTTCATCGTGAAGGCGGGCTCGACGTACCACGCCTTCCCGAAGAACGAGACGACGAAGTACATCGAGTACGCCACCGCCTCGAACCTCACCGGCCCGTACACGATCCGCCGGACCGGCGACTGGGCGGGCTGGGGCAGCTACCGCGAAGGCCCCGCCCTGGTCCGGCTCGACAACGGCGGCTGGCGCATCTTCTTCGACGGCTACGGCGACGGGAACTATTACTACAGCGACAGCTACGACATCTTCGCCACCTGGTCGGCCCCGGCCGCGCTGCCCGGAATCTCGGGCACGGCACGGCACTTCACGGTCGTCAAGGAGACGGTCACGGGCGGCCCGGCCCTGGCCCGGAACGTCACGCGCTCCTTCCGCTCGGCCAACTACTCCACCCGCTACTGGCAGCAGCAGTCCTCACTGCTCAACCTGCCCGTGGTCGGCGCCTCCAGCACCACCGCCGACAAGCAGGCCGCCACCTTCACGGTGGTCGCCGGACTCGCCGACGGCAGCGGCTGCTCCTTCCGCGACGCCGCCGGCAACTACCTGCGCCACTGGGACTACCGCGCCCGCTTCGACCCGAACGACGGCACGAGCACCTTCGCCAAGGACGCCACGTTCATCCTCCGGGCCGGTACGGCATCGGGGTCCGTCCGCTTCGAGTCGTACAACCACCCGGGGCGCTACCTGCGCCACTACGCCTACCAGCTCCGCGTGGAACGCTCCGACGGAACGGACCTGTTCCGGCAGGACAGTTCGTTCGTGCCGGTGACGCCCTGGGGCTGAGCGATTCCACGGGTCTCAGCCGACGTCGAAGACATTCGGCAGGCGGAGACGGTACCGGGTGCGGTCGTGCCGCTTGGCCGCCTCCAACTCGGGGGCCCGGTACAAGGGCGTCACGGTGCACCGCTCGGCGGTCGAACCGGTCTGTTCCAGAAGGGCGTTGACGGCTTGCCGGGCCGAGGTGTTGGCGCCCTCCATGGTGGCGAGATCGATGGGCACGGCCACGTAGTCGCCGGCCAGGAAGAAGTTGGGGATCCGCGTGGCCGACCGCGGGCGGTGGTGGAAGGTCCCCACCGGATGAATCAGCAGCTGCTCCTCGTTGACCGGGTGCGGAGTGCCCAGTCCGTCCACAGCCGGATCGAGGAACCAGGAGTGCAGCACGGAGTCCTTCAGGACCGTACGGCCGCTGTCGTTGAGCGCCGCCTTCAACTGCGCCCACACCTCGCGGGCAACCTCGGTGCGGGTGCACTGCTTGGCCGTCTTCCCGTACAGGATGCCCGGCTGGTCCCACTCGGAGACGTCCACGGACAGGCAGTCCGCGACCGTGCCGTCACCGAAGTCGGCCGGGAAGTCGTGGCCCGGCCAGTGCTGGGCCTGGGCGATCGCGGTCAATGACCACGGGGAGTCGATGAGGTTGAGGTGGCCGTGCAGGGTCGGCGTCCGTTCGGTCAGATAGAACTGGATGCCGGTCATCCAGTCCGTCTCCAGCCGGTCGCACGCGGCCAGTTGGGGGTCTGCGGCGCGTACGGCGGAGTTCCAGGTGCGGCGGGCGTGCTCGACCGGCATCGCCGAGATGTAGTGGTCGGCGGTGACCGTCCGGCGCGCTCCTCCCGGTTCCTCCACGACGGCTCCGGTGATCGCGCCCCCGCCCAGGGTCAGGTCCCGTACGGTCCAGCCGACGCGGAACTCGACCCCGAGTGACGTCAGGTACGTCACCCAGGGGTCGATCCAGGCCTCGTTGGTGGGCGCGTTGAGGATCCGGTCCAGCGGTCCGTCCGCGCCCCGGCCGAGGAGGTTGAAGACGAAGGCTTCCATCAGGGTGGCGACCGTACGGGTGCTGGCCTCCTCGGCCTTGGTGGCCACGATGTTGCGGGTGATGCCGACGGCGAGGATCCGCCGGTAGTCGTCGGACATCCGCCCGGCCCGGACGAAATCCCACCACGGCGTCCGCTCCCACACGTCGTCACGGCGCTCGTCGCAGCTGGTGAGGAAGACCAGGAAGCGGTTGGCGAAGTAGAGGGCCTCGTGGAGAGGGAGGTTGAAGGCCGTGTCCAGGAGCGCGGTGAGGGCCCGGCGGATCTCGTCGGGGGTGAGTTCGGCAGGAGTGCTGCCGGGCCAGGAGAGCGGGATCCGGATGTCCTCACGGCCGCCCGACCGGGCGAACAGCATCTCCTTGGGGGCGGCCAGGTTGTCGTGGACGCCGCCCGGGTTGCCGGGGAACGGGATGCGCCGCATGGTGTCGGGCAGGTTGTGATAGATGCCGGGGATGAAGCGGAAGCCGTGCTCCCCGGGCAGGGGGCGGCGGCCGCCCGTGCCGCTGCCCGGTACGTCCATGCTGCGGGCCTTGCCGCCCAGCGCCTTGCGCTCGTAGACCGTGACCCGGAAGCCGCGCTCGGCGAGTTCGTGCGCGGCCGTGAGCCCTGCCACACCCCCGCCCAGTACGGCCACGCTCTGTGCCACCGCGCCGTTCTCGGCCGAGGCCCGCTGGGCCGTCCCGAGGGCGAGCCCGCCGGTGGCCGCGGCGGTGCCCAGGAATCTTCTGCGCGTGGTGCCGCTCATCACTACCCCTTACCGTCGGTAACACCGGCGCACGAGGATAGAGGTGAGGGGGTCGACCCGGAAGGCTGGGCGCGGTCTTGGCTTGATGCCGCCGTACCGGCGGCATGAAGGAGGCCGGGCCACCACGGCCCCCGCGAAGCGCGGCAGGGGATGTGATGGCCCGGCTGGAGGGGGTCAGCGGGTGAAGGTGACCCGGTGCTCCTTCAGGGAACCGCAGTTGGAGCCGTACACCTGCACGTACGTGTTGGCGATGCTGCCGCCCCAGTCGACGCAGTGGCCCTTGCCGTAGGCGTACACCGGTCCGGCGTACGACGTGAACAGGCCCTCGTCGTAGTGGCTCTCCTCGGTGTCCGGGACGTAGATCCAGGCGGACATGTTCACGGCCTTGCCCGGGTTGTTGCGGATGGTCGCGACGCAGTTCTGGCCGTTGGCGGCGTTGTAGGTCAGGTAGACGGTCCCCAACGAGCCGACCTTCGCCGAGTTGACCGTCTTGTAGCCGCTCCCGCAGACCTTCTGCGGTGTGGTGTTGGGCGCTGCCGAGGCCGGCGACGCCAGGGCGGTCATGGTTCCCACCGACAGTGCCGCCGCAGCGGACACGGCCAGAACGGAACGGGTGAATCGCATATTTCCCCCTTGCAACTCTTCGAGGTGGTTGCTCCTGCATGGTGTGACCCGTCGGGCATGCAAAGGGTTGTGCGCCATTTCGCAGGAAAATTGGGGGAGTTGGGGATAGCTGTGCGCGGAGGGCCCGTGTCGTGACCGCGGGTGCCCCAGCGTTCCCAGGCTTCGTCTCTTTTACTCGCGAGTCACTTATGGCACACGCGAGATCCAGAGGATCTGTGCAGGGGTGTCACACGGACTGCACACCGCCCTTCCAAAGTCTCGTTAGCGTTACGGCTCGATCCCACGTGCGAACGTGACCAGGGCGCGGCCGGCGAGCCGCCGGAACAGCCAGATCGGGAAAACCACACATGGACTACTGCTCGTCGTGCCGTCGGCACCTCAACGGCGCCCTGGTCTGCCCGGGGTGCGGCGCCTACGCCCCGGACATCGACCCCCGTGCCGTCGACGCCCGGCCCGGCCCGGCCCCCGCGTCCGCCATGGCCCCGGGCGGACCGGCCACCTGGGAGTACCCGGCCGCCACCGGCACGTGGCACGACGGCACCCTGTGGGACGAGACCCGCGCCCGTTCGTACGAGGGCCCCGGCTCGCCCGAGGAGTACGACTCCCCGGACACGGAAGCGGACCCGGACACCGACACGACCGAGGGCTTCGAAGCCCGGCCGCAGGGGCGGGCGGCCCGCCGTCGCCAGCTGGCCCGCTGGAAGAAGAACCAGCGCCGGGCCGTGGTCGCGACGGCGGTCGCGCTCGTCGGAGGCGGTCTGACCGTCGCCGCGATGAACGGGAACGCGAAGCCCGGCGTGCAGGCGGCCACGACACCGCAGGACACGACCATGGGCGGCTCCGTGGGGGAGGCGCCGACGTACGCCGAACCGACGTCGAGGCAGGCCGGCCCCCCGCGCTCCGAGCGCGAGGCCACCCCCACCACCGCGTCGCACGCCGACCGGGCCTCGCGCCACCAGCAGTCCCGGGCCGCCGACCCCCGCACCACACCGGCCGGCACGCGGACGGACGCGGCCGCGGCGCCCCGCGAGCTGCCGCTGACGACGCCGCCCCGGCGCAAGACCGTCACCGACACCGTCGAAACAGCCACCGGCAACGCCGCATCCACCGCGTCGGACGCCACCGAGCCGCCGACGGCGCCGGCCGCCGGGTCGGACTCGGACGCGCAGCAGCCGACATCCCCCTCGACACCCCCGCCCGCGGCGACCACTCCGCCCGAGACGTCTCCCTCCGACACCAAGCCCAAGGAACTCTGCCTGCTCGTCATCTGCCTCGGCTGACGGGAACTCCCACGGCGGGACGCACGCGGCCGCCGCGAACCGGTGGCCGCGCGCAGGCGCCCTTCGTACCGTCGGCCGTATGGCTGACGAGTGCTTCCGGCATCCACGGCTCGCCGCGGTGTACGACCGGCTCGACCCCGACCGTCGCGACCTCGCCCCGTACCTGCGCATGGCGGAGGAGGGCGGGGTACGGCAGGCCCTCGACATCGGCTGCGGGACGGGGGTGTTCGCGCTGCTGCTGGCCGGACGCGGCATCGACGTGGTCGCCGTCGACCCCGCCGAGGCGTCCCTGGACGTGGCACGCGGTAAGCCGGGCGGTGAGCGGGTGCGGTGGCTCCACGGCGACGCGACGGCCCTGCCGGCCCTCACCGCTGATCTCGCGACGATGACGGGCAACACAGCCCAGGAAATCACCGAACCGGAGGACTGGCGGCGGACCCTGCGAGGGATTCGTGCGGCGCTGCGGCCGGGCGGACGCCTGGTGTTCGAGACGCGGATACCGGCCCGTCGCGCGTGGGAGGAGTGGAACCGCGAGGCCACGTACGGCGTGACAGAGATCGCCGGTGCCGGCGTCGTCGAGTCCTGGGTCGACCTGCTGGACGTGAGCGGACCGCTGGTGACGTTCCGGTGGACCTATGTGTTCGCCGCGGACGGGCAGGTGCTGACGTCGGACTCGACGCTGCGCTTTCGCGAGCGGCAGGAGATCGAGGCGGCACTCGCCGCGCACGGCTATGTGGTGGAGGACGTACGTGGCGCACCGGACCGGCCGGGCCGGGAGTTCGTGTTCGTCGCGCGACGCCCGGAAAGGGCCCGCTGAGGCGGCCCCGCCGCCTCCGCCACAAGCGGAAGCCGACCGTACAATCCTCGCGACCAAATCGGGGGCGACATCAGCGGGGGAGTCCGCGTGGAAACGATCATCGTGCAGTTGCCCGGCACCACCCAGTGGGGTGCGGAGGAGACGGGCAGTCCCGAACTGATCCACCTGGGACCGGGGGACGTCGCGGACTTCGGACGCGGCGGGACGGGAGTGCGCATCGTGCTCACCGACCCCGGCATCTCCCGCCGGGCCGGGCAACTGGAAGCGGCGGGCGACTACTGGCGGCTGTCCAACTTCAGCCGCAGCGTGTCGTACGTGGTGGAGAACCTCGAAGGGGCGGGCGAGTACCTCACCGTCGCACCCGGGCGGCTCGGGGCGCCCGTGCCCTTCGAGTTCTCCCGCGTGGTGCTGCCCGCCCTGTCCGGCACCGCCACGTTCAAGGTGTTCGCACCCCAACACGCCTATCTCGGCGAGCAGTCGGTGCCCGGCGGCGGTGAACAGACCGTCCACCCCTTCGCCCTGGACCCGACGTCGAAGTACTTCCTCGTCCTGGTGGCCCTGTGCGAGCCCCGCCTGCGCGACCCCTCCGACTCGGCACTGCCCGGCGTCGGCCAGATCGTGGAGCGGCTGCGGCCCCTGGAGTCCTGCCGGGACCTGACCCGCTCCGCGGTCAACTACCACATCGACTACCTGGCCTTCGCCAAACTGCGCCTGGACCTCGGCGAGGAAGCGACGACCGCGGCCGACGGCGGCCGCACCGGTGCCAAGCGCACCCGCCTCGCCTCCGTCGCCCTGCGCTTCGGTCTGGTCGGCGAGGAGCACCTCGGCCTGCTGCCGCCCCGCGGCGCGGGCCGCCTCACCGACCAGCAGGAGGCCCGCGCATGACGACGTCCGAGGAACGGGACGACGAGCTGGAGGCGCCCCGCCCGCCCGGGCTCCCGGAGGGCTTCCGCATCGAGGGCTGGGAGGTGGGCGCGGTCATCGGCTCGGGCGGCTGGGGAACCGTCTACGAGGCCCGGACGGTCGCCGACGGCACGCCCGTCGCGGTGAAGGTGCTCCCGACCGGAGCACTGGGGCCCGGGCAGCGCGCCGCGCTCGGTGAACTCGTGGCGCGCGAGGTCCGGTTCAGCGCGGAGGCCGACCACCCCCACCTCGTCCGCACCCACGCCGTGTGCACCGTCGAGGCACCGGAACTGCCCGCCCTGGACGGTGCGATCGCGCTGGTCATGGACCGGGCCGAGGCCAGCCTGAAGGACGTGCTGGACGCCGCCGCGGCGGGCGGGCCGATCGCGGACGCCGGCCGCGTCCTGCGCGGAGTCGCCGCCGGACTGGCCCACATGCACGACGCCGGCTGGGTGCACGGCGACCTCAAACCCGCCAACGTGCTGCTGGGCCCCGGTGGCGAGGTGTGGCTGGCGGACTTCGGTCTCGCCGCCGAACTCGACGGCACCCACGCCCACTTGCCGCCGCTCGGCACCCTCGACCACCTGCCGCCCGAATGGTGGTCCCAGCGCACCGGAACCCAGGGCGCCGTCGTCCGGCCCACCGCCGACATCTGGGCCTTCGGCGTCCTCGCCCACCAGGTCCTCACCGGCGGACTCCACCCCTTCCCCGGGGCGACGGCCCGGGCCCGCTCGCTCGCCGCCCAGACCTACGCACGCGGCACCGCGCCCCTGCGGCTCGACGCCGGCCTCGACGAGGACCTGCGCCGGCTGATCGCCGACTGCCTCGCCCCGGCCCACGCCGCCCGGCTCCCGCACACGGCCGGCAGCGTCGCCGCCCGGGTCGAGGCCGCCACCGCCGGTCCGCACTGCCGCCGAAGACGGATGCCCGTCCTCGCAGCCGGGCTCGTCGTCCTGACCGCCGCCGCGGTCGCCGGGGCGGCGCTGCTCGGTGGCGGAGGCGAAGGCGGCCTCACCCAGGACGACGAACGCGACAGCGGCACACCCACGGTCACCGGTACGCCCAGCCCGCTCGCCGGTGAGATCCCCGAGAACTCCGACGTACCCGAGGCGCTGCGCCCCGTCATCGCCCGCGCGGCCCACCGCTGCACCGACGAGGAGATCACGCCCGCCCTGCTCGCCGCGCTGATCAAGGCGGAGAGCGACTTCGACCCCAAGGCCTCCCGTCCGGAGAGCGAGGAGTACGGCATCGCCATGTGGACGCCGTCGGTGTTCCGGGCGTGGGCCGTCGACGGGGACGGCGACGGCGACAAGGACCACATGTCGCCGCCGGACGCGATCTCCACCATGAGCCTGTACGTGTGCTGGCTCGACCAGCGCTTCAAGCAGGCCGGGTTGCCGAAGAAGGACCTGCCCGCACTCGTCGCGGCCGGCTACCGCACCAGTGACCGCACCGTCATCGAGGAACGGGGTGTGCCGGAGCGGGTGCGGCCGCACGTCGACAAGGTGATGCGCTACCTCGCCGAGTACGAGCGCTGAGCGGCACGAACGCGAGCGGTGGGCGGAGCCGCAGCCCCGCCCACCGCTCGTCCCCCGTTCCCGTCACGGCCGCGGCGAGCCGCACTCCGGGACGTTCGGCAGCCGGTTGTCCGGCGAGCTGATGTAGATGTTGGAGATGTAGCCCCCGTACTGGGGCAGATAGGCCCACCAGTCGTTGGTGTAGGGCGGCACAGTGACCACCTCGCCGCGGGTCTGGCAGCCGACCAGCACCTCGACGCCGGCGGGGAGCCGGGTGATCCGCTCGTCTCCCGTGGCCGGTCCCCTGCGGACGTTCACGAGCTCCCCCCAGGTGCCGAACCAGGTCCCGGCGGGCCGTACCCCGCCCGGCACGTTCAGCGACCGGGTCAGCCGGCCGATGTCGGTGTACGCCTTGCCGTACGTGGTGCCGACAGCGTGCAGCGTCAGTACGGCCACGATCGTGCGGTCGTTCGCGCCCACGGTGCCGGTGGTGTGCAGCGCGGGGCGGGTGAGGTCGACGGCGGCGGCACGGGGAGCGGCGGCCGGCTCCGCAGACGTCGCCGCGGGCGCGGCCTGGGAGCCGCACGTGCCCTTGGCGAACTTCCCGGACCAGCCCTGCTTGACCGCCCAGGGCCGGTCGAACGACCCGGCGATGCCGAAGTGCTGGTCGAAGTGGTCGGTGGCGGAACAACGGGTGGAGCGGCGCAGGTTGTCCATGATGAAGGTGCGGACGGGCGCGGGTGCCTTCTCCAGGATGTACCGGTAGACGGCCACCGTGTCCCGGGCGGACATGGCCGTGTAGCCCCAGAATCCCGCGTACTCGGCGGGCGGTGCCGTCGTGTCGCGCAGACCGACCTCGGGCCGGTCGAGCATCCGCTTGATGATCGCCGAGCCGCCGTACGTCGACCAGTAGTGGTTCGCGGCGTCGTCGTCGCTGCCGCGCAGCATCGGCTCCAGCCGGGCGCGGTCGGCCGCGGGGATGACGTAGTCGGGACCGCGGTCCCACAGGAAGTCCAGCGCCAGCAGGAGCTTGACGACCGACGCGGACCGGAACTGCGCGCTGTCGTTGACCTGTTCGGTGAACGTGCCGGTCTGCCGGTCGAAGACGGCGACGCCGGCGGTGACACCGGGCGGGATCTGCGCGGCTGCGGAGCTCTGGATGGTCCCCGCCGCCCTCTCCGTCCGGGGCTGTGCCGCGGCACCGCTCGTGAGTGACGCGACCGTGACGACGGCCGCGAGCGCGGCGGCGCCGCGCAGGAGCATGCGCATGGTTGCCCTTCCTGGATCGCCCGGTTGTCCGACGGGACCTCGGCCCGCGGCGCCACGATAGGAGCCCCGGCGGGGCGGCCGCTCCTGACGGATGTCAGGGCTCCGGCGGAGCGGGCGACCTGCGGCTTCGACCCTGACAGGTGTCAGGTGTCGGCGGCGGGGTGACGCCCCGTACGGTCACGACGGCGAGCGGCGGCCGGTTCGGGGGCCGGTCGCCGCGTTCGACCTGACCACCCCTCGGCACACGAAACGAAAGAGGGCTCATGAGCCGCCGATCACTCACGACACTGCTGGCCGCGGGGGGCGCCGCCGCGGTGATGGCGCTCCTTCCCACCTCCGCCCAGGCCCAGGCCTTCTCGGGCGGCAACTACGGGCTCTACGGGCAGGAGGGCCAGTACCCCACCACCTCCTTCTGCTCGGGTACGTTCCGGCAGATCGGAGCCACCAAGTACTTCGAAGGCATGGCCCTGAAGTACTTCTACTCCGACAAGTGCGGCTCGTTCGCCCGCATCGAGAACTCCCGGCCCGGCTGCGCGGCCGTCCTTCAGCGCTCCAACGACGGCACGGGCCGCAACGACGGCTGGGTCTCCGAGACGGTGGACTCCGGCATCAACTACGCCTACACGCAGATGGGCAACAACCTCAACGGCCGGGTCTCGCGCGCCGTGCTCTCGTGCGAGGGCCACGACCTGGTGAACACCGCCTGGTACTGAGCCGCACCCCGGGCCGCACGCCCGCGGCGGACCACCGGTGTGGCGGTGGTCCGCCGCAGACGCGTTCAGGTGACGGAGCGTCAGCAGTCCGGGACCCTCGACGACTGTCAGGACGGCCGAAAACCGCTCGACGGCCGACGCGACCCCTGCCTACGATCACCGCGCGGCATCGCGTGCCGGTCACCGTCCGGGTGAGGCATGGAGGCGCCGTGGAGATGCCCGTGGAGGCATTCAACCGTGTCAGTCGAGTTCAACCACACCATCGTCCTGTCCCGAGACCGGGAGAAGTCCGCTCACTTCCTCGCAGACATCCTGGGACTGGAGGTCGGTGCCCCGGCCGGCGTGTTCCTGCCCGTGACGACCGCCAACGGCGTCACGCTGGACTTCGCCACCGTCGACGCCGACATCCCCATGCAGCACTACGCGTTCCTCGTCTCCGAGGACGAGTTCGACGAGGCCCTGGACCGTCTCGTCAAGGCCCGCGTCCCCATCCAGGCCGACCCGCACGGCAACCACCCCGGCCGCATCAACCGCCACGACGGCGGCCGGGGCGTGTACTTCTCCGACCCGGCGGGCCACGGCCTGGAGATCATCACCCGCCCGTACGGCACCGACCCGGCCTCCGAGCTGAACGGGGTCACGGAGGACGTGCCCGGGGCGGTCTGACCGGCCCGGTCGGTCAGCCGCCGTCCGACCGCACTGTCACGGAGGCCGGTTCGTCGCCGGCCTCCGTGGCGTCGTCCCGGCGGGGGAGCAGCAGCGGGGTGACGAGGAGCAGGGCACCGGCCAGCGCGATGGCCGTGCGCGGACCGGTCCGGGCGGCCAGCACGCCCCACAGGGCGGTCATGGCCGCGGTGGTGGCCTTGCCGGTGGCCGACCAGGCCGACAGGGTGCGCGTGACCCGGCCCGCGGGGGTGCGGTCGAGACGGTGTGTGGCGAGCACCGGGTTGTAGACCGCGCAGCAGGTGATCAGGCCGAACTCGACCAGCATGACCAGGGCCAGGCCGGGCGCGCCGGGGCCGGTGAAGGCCAGGCCGATCGGCCAGAGGGCCCGCAGCGCGCCCGCCGTGACCAGGACCCGGTGCCGGCCGTGGCGGGCGACGAGGCGCGGGGCCAGGCGCGAGCCGAGCAGGCCGCCGGTGCAGGGCACCGCGAAGGCGAGGGCGTACTGCCACGGTGCGAAGTGCAGGTCGTCGACCATCAGGATCAGCAGTGGTGGCGACGCCGCCATGATCAGGGAGTTGACCAGGAGCGTGTTGAAGAACAGCGGGCGCAGGGCCGGATCGGCCAGGATGTGGCGCCAGCCCTCCAGCAGGTCGCGGGCCCGGGTCACCGCGGGTCCCGGGCGGGCCGGGTGCTGTTCGGCGTCGCCGATCGCCCGGATGCCGGCGGCCGACAGCAGATAGCTCACCGCGTCGGCCACCACCGTCGTCACCGGGCCGAACAGGCTGATCGCGGCCCCGCCCAGCGGCGGACCGACCATGCTGGCGGTCCAGGTCGTCGCCTCGAACCGTCCGTTCGCCACGAGCAGGTCCTGCCGCGGCAGGAGGTCCTTCAGGAACGCGCCGGCCGCCGCGTTGAAAGTGATGTCGGCCGCCGCGACGGCCACCGACACCAGCAGCAACTGGCCGAAGCCAAGCCGGCCGAGCGCGAACGCCACGGGGATGCTCAGCAGCACCGCGCACCGGATCAGGTCCGTCGCCATCATCACCGGTCGTTTGCGGCGGACCTCCACCCACGGCCCGAGGGGCACCGACACCGCAGCGCCGACCGCCGGTCCCAGCGCCGCCAGCAGCGACACCTGCGCCGGCCCGGCGTCCAGGGCCAGGACCGCGATCAGGGCGAACGCGTCGAACGCGAGCCAGGTGCCGGCCGTGCTGACCGCGTACGCGCCCCACAGCCATCCGAACCGCCGCCCCAGCGACCGTCTGCCCGCCATACCCGGACACCCCGCCCTCCCGGACAACCCGGCGTTGTCCGGGAGCCATCCAAGCGAGGGGTGAGCGGCCCGGGCAAACAACCACCCAGCACCGGCCCCACAACCAAGCGTTGTGGAGTTGAGGTCACGGGCCGGCGGCTCATCGCTGGTACAGCCCCACCAGCGTCCCGTCCGCGAGGCGGTGCTTCTCGACCTCCTCGTGCACCTGGTCCGCGCGCGGCGCGTCCGGCAGGACGCACGGTTCGGACAGCGCGTAGAGCCGGAAGAAGTAGTGGTGGGCGTCGTCACCCGGCGGCGGGTGGGGGCCGCCCCAGCCGTGCTGCCCGTAGCCGTTGACGAGTTCCGTGCCGCCCGGCGGACTCTGCCCGGCCTCGACGCCGTCACTGTGCGGGTCGATGCCGACCACGACCCAGTGCGCGAAGGTGCCCGACGGGGCGTCGGGATCCTCGCACAGCAGGACCAGTTCGGCAGCGTCGTCCGGCACACCGCTCCAGGTCAGCGGCGGAGAGACGTTCGGTCCCTCGTACGCGTGCCGGCGCGCGATGAAGGAGTGGTCGTTGAACGCGTTACTGCTCAGTTCGATGCCGGTCATGTGGCCCGGGGTACCCCCGGGGGCGCCGGGGCACACGGTTCGGACCCATTCCCCCGGGTACCCGCCGGGCGAGCCGGAATCGAGGCGGGGGAGAGAGGAACCCGACGATGTCTCCGCTGGCAGATGACCCCGCGGCGAGTGTGCGCGAGGACCGGCGTGCCCCGGCCCGCACCGCCCGGCTGCGCAGCCGCATCCCCGAGCCCGACGAGGAGCCGGACCTCCTCGGCCAGTACCTCGCACAGATCTCGGCCACCCCGCTGCTCACCGCGGAGGACGAGGTGCGGCTCGCCCGGCGGATGGAGACCGGCCTGCGGGCGTTGGAGAGGCTGGACCGGGCCGACGCAGGGGAGGACGACCTCACGGCGCACGAACGCCGGGAGCTGGAGGAAGCCGTCCGGGACGGACAGGCGGCCAAGGACCACATGGTCCGGGCCAACCTGCGGCTCGTGGTGTCAATGGCCAAACGGCACGCCCACCGCGGTCTGCCCATGCTGGACGTCATCCAGGAAGGCAACCTGGGGCTGATCCGGGCCGTGGAGAAGTTCGACCACACCAAGGGCTTCAAGTTCTCCACGTACGCGACCTGGTGGATCCGCCAGGCGATCGAACGGGGCCTCGCGGCGCACGCGCGCTCCGTCCGGCTCCCGATGCACGTCGTGGAGCAGCTGCAGAAGATCGCCAAGGTCGAACGGCGGCTGCGCCTCGACCTGGGGCGCGAGCCGAGCGTCGCGGAGGTGGCCCGGGAGAGCGGCCTCGCCGAGGACAGGATCGGCTGGCTGCGCCACGTCGGACGGGACGCCGTCAGCCTGGACACGCCGGTGGACGACAAGGGCGAGACCGTCGTCGGGGACCTCATCGCCGACACCGAGGTGCTCCAGGCCCCCGAGGTGGCCGAGTTCCGGGCGCTCGCCGAGGAACTCCGCGAGGCCGTCGGCACGCTCGCGCCCCGCGAAGCCATGATCCTCAGCCTGCGCTACGGCCTGCACGACGGGCACACCCGCACGCTCAACGAGGTCGCCCGCCGCGTCGGTCTGACCCGCGAGCGGGTGCGTCAGCTCGAGAAGGAGTCACTCGCCCGGCTGCGGGAGCCGGAAAGCCGCGAACGGCTGGTGGCGTGGGCGGGCTGACCTCCCACGCCTCCCACGTCACGCGGCCGGCGCGGCGAGGACCAGCGAACCGTCGGCCGCCTGCTCCACCCCCACCCCACCGCTGATCCGGTCCAGCATGGCGCGCAGCCAGGCACGGTCCTCCCCGGGCGCGGGCTCCAGCCGCATCCGCCGCGCCCGGAACGGCACCATGCGCAGCCCGGCCAGCCGCCCGCTGTCCGGCTCGACCGACACGAGGAAGGCGAGCCGCAGGTCGTCGCGGTACTCCTCGTATCCGGAGATGCCTTCGTAGTCGTCGACGAAGTCGCCGCAGCCGTAGAGGATCAGCCGGCCCCGGTACACCTCCAGTGGCCGGGGGTGGTGCGAGGAGTGCCCGTGGACGACGTCGGCACCACCGTCCACCAGCGCGTGCGCGAAACGGACCTGCTCCCGCGGGACGCGGTACCCCCAGTTCGATCCCCCGTGCACGGACACGACGGTGAGGCCACCGGCCCCTTTGAGACGCCGGACCGCGGCCTCGGCGGCGGCTCCCGAGAAGCCGGGCAGATAGGCCACACCCGGCCGGTCCGCGGTCGCCGCCCACTCGGACGGGATGCCGCTGGAGCGCGCCCCGAGGGCGAACACCCGCAGCCGCCGGCCGCCCGGGAGCGGGAGCACCGCGGGTGCGTACGCCTCCTCTGCGTTCCGTCCCGCGCCCGCCGTCCGCAGACCGGCCCGGGACAGCACGTCCAGGGTCTCCAGCAGGCCCGGACGGCCGAAGTCGAGCACGTGGTTGTTGGCGAGGACCGTCACGTCGGGCCGGGCCACGGTCAGCGCCGGCAGGTTCGACGGGTGCATCCGGTAGTGGATCTCCTTGCCGGCCGCGAACGTGCCGCCACCGGTCACCGACGTCTCCAGGTTCACGATCCGGGCGTCCGGGGCGGCCTCGTCCAGCACGCGCAGCGACTCGCCCCACGGCCACGACGGTGCCACGGGCGCCGGCACCGGGCCGTGCACCGACTCCGCCAGCCGGACGTAGGCCCGGGCATCCTCGGTATACGCCTCACGCAGTGCCGGATCGCCGGGATGCGGGAGGATCTGGTCGACACCGCGCCCGAGCATCACGTCACCGCACAGGAACAGCGTCACGACGTCGCCGCCCATCCCTCCACGGTAGGTCAGGCGTCCACCGTCGCCGCACACGACCAGCCGTACGGGCCCGGCGCCATCCGCAGCCGGTCCCACGCCACCGCCACCGGAACCGCCCCCGTGATCTCCACGTCCGCGATGCCGGTCACGGCCAGCCGCACGTCCAGGCCGCCGTCGGCCTCGTCCGCCTCCACGTCCACGGGGACCTGACCGTACGCCTCCAGCCGGAAGATGACCTCGTCCAGCAGCCCCGCGAGCAGGTCGTCGTCGCTGGCCGCGGGCAGCCGCACCCGGTCCACGGCGGTGGGCCGCACCCCGGAGACGTCCGCGAAGCACTCCACCATCGCCAGGACGGCCTCCGCCAGACAATGCTCTCTGCACACCGCCCACGCCTCGATCCGGATGTCGCCCGGATGCGGCACCGCCCGGTGCCCGCACTCGCCCGGCTGCCGCCCTTGCCCGCCGTCGCCCGTGTCACCACCCATGAACATCGCCTGCCCGAGGCCGGCCCTCCCATGCGGCCCCGGCCCGCACGTCGTGAATCAGACGGGCTCGTCAGCGAGGTACGGCGGCGCCGGGTCGTACTGTATGTACCGCCGTACGGCCCGCGCGTGCTCCCGGCCGTGCAACCGCCCGACCAGCCACAACGCACTGTCGATCCCCGCCGAGACGCCCTGGCTCGTGACCAGGTTCCCGTCCACGACGTAGCGGACGTCCCGGACCACCGTCACCTCCCCCCGCGCCTCCAGGGCATCCTCCTGGCTCCAGTGCGTGGCCACCCGGCGGCCCCGGGCAGGCCCGGCGGCATGCAGCAGGAACGTGCCGGTGCACACGCCGTGGACCCACGCCGCCCGCTCCGCCGTCCTCCCGATCCAGTCGGTCACGGCCGGGTTGTGCAGCTGGCCCTCGCGCGCGCCCAGCCCGCCCGGCACATGCAGCACGTCCAGCGGCGGATGGTCGTCGAAGGTGTGGTCGGGCAGGACGCGCAGGCCCTTGTTGCAGCGCACCGGCCCGGGGCGCTCGCAGACCAGCACCGCCGTGTCGCCGGCCTCCCGCAGCCGGGCCGAGACGGTGAAGACCTCCCAGGGCCCCACGAAGTCGAGTTCCTCGGCGTCCTCGAAGACCAGCAGGCCGTAGGTCGTCATGCGGTTCGTCCCTTCTCTGCGAGATCTGCCCGGGCTCCCGCGGTGGAGCGGAACCGGGCGCGGTAGTCCGACGGCGCCACACCGAGCCGGCGGTGGAAGGTGCGGCGCAGGGTCTCGGCCGTGGCGAAGCCGCAGCGGCGGGCGATGACCTCCACCGGCTCGTCCCCGTCCGTGAGCGCGCGCTGCGCCGCCTCGACGCGCACCCGCTCCACGTACGCCGCCGGCGGCGCGCCCATCTCGGCGGTGAAACGGCGCTGGAGATGACGCGGACTCAGCCCGGCGTGCGCGGCGAGGCCGGCGATGTCGTGCCGGGCTCCGGGATCGGCGTGGATCGCGGTGACCGCGGCCCGCACCGGGTCCGTCGCCGGCTGCCGCGACCACAGCGCCACACTGAACTGCGACTGACCGCCCGGCCGGCGCAGGAACAGCACCAGCCGGCGGGCCACCTCGTGCGCGACGTCCCGGCCCAGGTCGTCCTCGACCAGGGCCAGCGCCAGATCCATCCCGGCCGTCACCCCGGCCGACGTCCACACCCGACCGTCCCGGACGAAGATCGGGTCGCAGTCCACCCGCACCTCGGGATGCTCCCGGGCCAGCTGCTCCCCGCGGGCCCAGTGCGTGGTGACCCGCCGCCCGTCCAGCACCCCCGCGGCGGCCAGCAGGAACACCCCGCTGCACACCGAGGCCACCCGCCGGGCACCGGCCGCCGCGGCGGCGACCCACGCGACCAGCTCCGCGTCCTCGCGAGCCCGGGCGACGCCCTGGCCGCCGACGACCACGAGGGTGTCCGTCCCGGCCGGATCGAGGTCCGCGACGCCGAGCCCCGCGTGCACGAGCAGCCCGCTCACCGACCGGACCGGCCCCGCCCGGGGCGCCACGACCTCGCAGGTGTACCCGCCCGCACCGTGGAACACCTCGTGCGGACCGGTGAGGTCGAGTGGCTGGAAGCCGTCGAAGACGACGAAGACGATACGGCGCTCGGTCATGCCCCTCACGCTCCACCGGCCCGCCGGACGGCGTCAACGACACGCATCCCACAGATCGCGCCATGGGACGTACGCCGCGGCATGGGTACCACGGGAGCCGGGGGAGAGGAGGCTGACGATGACTTCCCGGACGGTCACCCTGCCCGCCGACGGCGCGGCCCTCACCGGCGATCTGACCCTGCCGCCGGACGCCCGCGCCGTCGTGCTGTTCGCCCACGGCAGCGGCAGCTCCCGGCACAGCCCCCGCAACCGCGAGGTCGCCGCCGGCCTGCGCACCGCCGGACTCGGCACCCTGCTGATCGACCTGCTCACCGAGGAGGAGGAACGGCTCGACGCCCGCACCGCCGAACTCCGCTTCGACATTCCCCTGCTGGGTCGCCGACTGGTGGCCGCCCTCGACTGGCTGGCGCGGGAACCCGGCACCTCGGGCCTGCCCGTGGTCCTGTTCGGCGCCAGCACCGGCGCCGGCGCGGCCCTGGTCGCCGCCGCCCGACGGCCCGACCGGGTGAGGGCGGTCGTCTCGCGCGGCGGACGGCCCGACCTGGCGGGGGACGCCCTGGACGCCGTACGGGCCCCGGTGCTGCTGATCGTCGGCGGCAGGGACACACACGTGCTGCGGCTCAACGAAGAGGCGGCACGGCGGCTGTCCACGCCGCCCGCCCTCCACGTGGTACCCGGCGCCACCCACCTGTTCGAGGAACCCGGCGCGCTCGACGAGGTCACCGAGGCCGCGCGGCAATGGTGCGACCAGCAGGTACCGACCGCCGAAGGCCGGTGACCGCTCGGTGTGCATCGTCCGGCGGACGCCGGGGTACGCGGGGAGCCGGACCGGCCGAGGGCCCTCTCCGTGCCGGAAGCAGAGGTGACCGTCATGCTGTTCCGTGATCGTCGGCAGGCCGGTGAGGAACTGGCCGAAACACTGCGGGCCCGGCAGCGCGAGGGGGACCTGCCCGAACCCCTCGTCCTCGCCCTGCCCCGCGGCGGCGTCGCCGTGGCACGCGAGGTCGCCACGGCGCTGGGCGCCCCGCTCGACGTGCTCGTCGTACGCAAGATCGGGGCTCCGCACCAGGAGGAACTCGGCGTCGGCGCGATGGCCGGCGACGAGGTGCCGCTCCTCGACGAGGACGCCCTGCGCCACCTCGGCATCGGGGAGGCCGCCCTCGCCGGCGTCATCGAGCGCGAGCGCGCCGAACTGCGGCGCCGCGAGCGGCTGTACCGGCAGGGCAGGCCCGCCCCGGACCTGCGCGGACGGACCGTGATCGTCGTGGACGACGGCCTGGCGACCGGCTCCACGGCCCGCGCCGCGCTGCGCTTCGTACGGCGGCAGGCACCGGCACGCGTGATCCTGGCCGCGCCCGTCTGCTCCCCGGAGGGGGCGGACCTGATGCGCGCCGAGGCGGACGACGTGATCTGCCTGCACCGGCCGGCCGGGTTCATGGCCGTGGGCCTCTGGTACGAGGACTTCGGCCAACTGACGGACCAGGACGTCCTGGAGGCGCTGCACGTGCAGCTTTGACCAACTGTTCACCTGGCGGGTGTGGCGGGAATCAGTCACTCCGGACGAGGATGTCCCTTCCCCACACCTGCATCAGGAGCAACAAGTGAACGTCTCGCTGTCCGTGTGGCTGCTGACCGTGGCAGCCCTGTGCGTGCTCGTCGCCGTCGACTTCTTCGTCGGCCGCAAGCCGCACGACGTGTCGATCAAGGAAGCCGGGACGTGGACGGTGGTGTGGGTCGTCCTGGCCGCCCTGTTCGGGGTGGGGCTGTGGTACTTCGGTGGGAGCGGGCCCACGGGTGAGTTCTTCGCCGGCTACATCACCGAGAAGTCGCTCAGCGTCGACAACCTCTTCGTCTTCGTCCTGATCATGGGGAAGTTCGCGGTCCCCACGCAGTACCAGCAGCGGGTGCTGATGATCGGCGTCCTGATGGCCCTGGTGCTGAGGGCGGTGTTCATCGCGGCGGGCGCGGCGATCATCTCCACCTTCTCCTGGGTCTTCTACCTCTTCGGCGCTTTCCTGATCTGGACCGCCTGGAAGCTGGTCCAGGACGCCCGCACGCAGGACCACGAGGAGGAGTACCAGGAGAACAAGCTGCTGAAGATGGCGGAGCAGCGCTTCGGGGTGGCCGACCGTTACCACGGTACGAAGCTGTTCATCACCGAGAACGGCAAGCGCATCATGACCCCGATGCTGGTCGTGATGCTCGCCATCGGCTCCACCGACGTGCTGTTCGCCCTCGACTCCATCCCGGCCATCTACGGCCTGACGCAGGACCCGTACATCGTGTTCACCGCGAACGCCTTCGCGCTGATGGGCCTGCGCCAGCTGTACTTCCTCATCGGCGGCCTGCTGAAGAAGCTGGTCCACCTGTCCTACGGACTGTCGATCATCCTGGGCTTCATCGGCGTGAAGCTGGTGCTGCACGCGCTGCACGAGTCGGGTGTCCACGTCCCCGAGATCGGCATTCCGTTCTCGCTGAGCTTCATCGTGCTGGTCCTGGCGGTGACGACGTTCACGAGCCTGCGCGCGTCGCGCAAGCAGGAGGCCGAGCGGGCGGAGGAGGCGGACCGGCCGGCCGGCGAGGCCGGCTAGATCCTGCTCTCAGACGACGCCGTCCGCGCGGAGGGCCGCCACCTCTTCGGCGGTGCGGCCCAGTTCGGCCAGGATCGCCTCCGTGTGCTCGCCCACGGCCGGCACGGGGTCCATGCGCGCGGGCAGGCCCGCGAGGTCGGCGGGCGGGAGCAGCGCCTCCACGGTGGCGCCCGGCACCTCGACCTCGCTCCAGCGGCCACGGGCGGCCAGCACGGGGTGGTCCAGGAAGGCGGCGACGTCGTTGACCCCGGCACAGGCGATGCCGATGCGCTCCAGGTCCTTCAGGATCTCGTCCGAGCCGGAGCGGGCGAACCGCTCGGCGACGACGGCGTTCAGCTCCTCGCGGTGGGCGACCCGGTCGGAGCCGGTGGCGAACCGCGGATCGTCCACCAGCTCCGGACGGCCGAGGAACTCGGCGCACAGCGCCACCCACTCCCGCTCGTTCTGGATGGAGAACAGCACCTCCCGGCCGTCGGCGGCGGTGTACGTCCCGTACGGCGCGATGGTGGCGTGCTGCGTGCCGAGCCGCGGGGGCTGGGTGCCACCGTGCCGGGTGTAGTAGGCGGGCTGGCCCATCCACTCCGCCAGCGCCTCGAACAGGGACACCTCCACGGGGTGCGCCTCGCCGGTGGTGGCGCGGGTGTACAGCGCGGTGAGGACGCCGCTGTAGGCGTACATGCCGGCCGCGATGTCGGCGACGGAGATCCCGGTCCGGGCGGTTCCCTCGGGGGTGCCGGTCAGCGACACCAGCCCGGTCTGGCACTGCACGAGCAGGTCGTAGGCCTTGCGGTCGGACCAGGGGCCGGTCGTGCCGTAGCCGGAGATCGTGCACGGGATCAGGTTCGGGCGCCGGCCGGTGACGGTGGCGGCGTCCAGCCCGAGGCGGGCGGCGGCGCCCGGGGCGAGGTTCTGCACGAAGACGTCGGCGCCGTCGAGGAGATCGTGCAGGATCTCGTGGCCGCGGGGGTCCTTCAGGTCGAGGGTGAGGGACTCCTTGGAGCGGTTGAGCCAGACGAAGTAGCTGGAGTGGCCGTGCACCGTCGTGTCGTACCGGCGGGCGAAGTCGCCGCCGCCCGGCCGCTCCACCTTGATCACCCGGGCGCCGAGGTCGGCGAGCTGCCGGGTGGCGTAGGGCGCCGCCACGGCCTGCTCCAGACTGACCACCGTGACCCCGGCCAGGGGATACCGCTGCACGCTCATGCCTCAAGCTCCCGGATCGTGTAGAGAGGGCGCCCGGACAGTCTGCCCCAGTCGACGGGCGGGGGGGGGCGGGCCGGCGGCGCGATCCGGATCACGTCGGGCGTACGGCGCTCAGGGCCGGGCCAGCCGGCGCAGCGTCAGGGCCAGTTGCAGCCGGAGCCGGCCCTGCGGGGTGCGCAGCTCCCAGCCGAGCAGGTGCTCGGCGTGGGTCAGCCGGTCCTGGAGTGTGGAGTGGTGGACGTTGATCCCGGCGGCGGCCGCCCGCAGGCTCCCCGACGACGCGACCGCGTGCAGGGTGGCCGGCAACCACGGGGTGCCGGCCGCGGCGGCCTCCAGGGCACGGACGTCGGGCGGCGGCTCGGATCCCGGCGCGACGAGTTCGGCGAGGAGGGCGATCCCGCCCAGCTCGTCGGCGTGCACGACCCGGGGTCCGGGGTCCTGCGGCGTGCCCTCGGCGGTGAACCGCAGCGCGGTCCGGGCCTCGGCCCAGGACCGGGGCAACTCCAGCACCGGAACGGCGGGTCCGACACCGAGACGCCCGGCGGGAAGGCGCGGGTCCGGGGGAGCGGGCCGCAGGCCGGTCACGGCGGAGGCAGGGCCGGCGACCCATCCGGTCCCGGGGTGGGAAGCGGCCTGCGCGGCCGATGGGCGGGCTTCGGGGGCCGGTTTCCCTGCGCCGGTGCGGAATCCCGGCGCTGCTGCCCGGGCGGCCGAGCGGGCGGGACCGTCGGACCGAGGGTGCGTCACGCCGCCCGCGCGGCCGGACCGTGGCTGCGCGCCGGTCACGGCGGTCGCGTCGGTATCGGTCGTGCCGCGGAGGGCGCCGGGGCCGGGGGCGGCTGCCGGGCTGGTTGCGCGGGTGTGTGGCGGGGCGGGGGCTTGTGGGGTCGTGGGGTGTGGGAGTGGGAGGGTTCCCGGGTTGGCGTTGGTCGTGTGCGAGGTGGTGGGGTGGCTGGGGGCTGCGGGGTTGGTTGCGCGGGTGTGTGGCGGGGTGGGGGCTTGTGGGGTCGTGGGGTGTGGGAGCCTCGAAGGACACCGGGTTGTCTCCGGCGGCGTGCGGGCCCTCGGCCTCGTCGGGGAAGAGCTGGGCGGCCAGCGTCCTGCAGTGGCCCAGGTAG
>NZ_JBEZWN010000028.1:0-93741 GCF_040637495.1 Streptomyces sp. NPDC029044 | reverse complement strand
CGGGCGGCCCCGGGGGGAGAGGCACACCGCCCCCCCGCGACCCCCCACCCCCGGGGCCCGGGGCCGGGGCCCCCCCCCCCCCCCCCCCCGGACCACGTGCGTCCGCCCCCCGTCCCGGCCCGGGCGCGGGGGCATGGCCCCGCGCGCCATTCCGGGCATATCGTTACATGAGCGGACGGATTCGGACCTCTGAACCGGGAGGTCGGCATGGTCGAAGAGCTGGTCGGCGTGGTGGCCGCCGTCGGGGCCGGCGCGCTGGTGTACGTGGCCGCCGCGGCACGGGTCGTCAAGCAGTACGAGCGCGGGGTCGTCTTCCGGCTCGGGCGTCTGCACGGGGACGTGCGGCGGCCCGGGTTCACCCTCGTGGTTCCCGCGGTGGACCGGATGCGCAAGGTCAACCTGCAGATCGTGACCATGCCGATCCCCGCCCAGGAGGGCATCACCCGCGACAACGTGACCGTGCGGGTCGACGCGGTGGTGTACTTCAAGGTCGTCGACCCGGCGGCCGCGATCGTCAACGTCGAGGACTACCGCTTCGCCGTCTCGCAGATGGCCCAGACCTCGCTGCGCTCGATCATCGGCAAGAGCGAGCTGGACGATCTGCTGTCCAACCGGGAGAAGCTCAACCAGGGCCTGGAGCTGATGATCGACAGCCCGGCCGTGGAGTGGGGCGTGACCATCGACCGCGTGGAGATCAAGGACGTCTCCCTGCCGGACACCATGAAGCGCTCCATGGCCCGCCAGGCCGAGGCCGACCGGGAGCGGCGGGCCCGGCTGATCAACGCCGACGCCGAGTACCAGGCCTCCAAGAAACTGGCCCAGGCCGCCCACCAGATGGCCGACACGCCCTCGGCCCTCCAGCTCCGGCTGCTTCAGACCGTCATGGCGGTGGCGGCGGAGAAGAACTCCACGCTGGTCCTGCCCATACCGGTGGAACTCCTGCGGTTCCTGGAACGGGGCCAGCAGCCCTCCGCACAGACCGCGGGACACGCCGGGGCGGAGGAGCAGGCGGAGATCGCGGAGGGTGCCGTCGACCGCACGGAACAGGCCGAAGAGGCCATGGAGCAGCTGCGGCGCGCCGTAGAGCAGTGACCCGTGCTACGCGCGTGGTTCCCGCCGCCCGCACCAGGTGATAGACACAGCGGGATCACAGTTCCTGTCCGCCAGCAGGAAGGTTTCCCCATGACCGCATCCGGTCACTCCGCGACACGACGTCAGATGCTCGCCGGAACGGGCGCCCTGGGCGTCGGGATCGCGTTCTCCGGTGCCCTGTCCGAACTCTTCGCGGGCACCGCCTCCGCGCAGGGTCTCGGCCGTACCGGCTACGGCCCGCTCGTCCCCGACCCGAAGGGCGTTCTCGACCTGCCGGAAGGTTTCAGCTACCGGATCCTCTCCCGCGAGGGCGACGAACTCCGCTCCGGAGAAGGGCGCGTGCCGTCCAACCACGACGGCATGGCGGCCTTCGGAGGCAGAGGCGGCCGGGTCCACCTGGTCCGCAACCACGAGAACCGCGCCGACGCCAAAGCCCCGGTCCCCACCGTCGAGGGCCTCACCTACGACCCGGCCGGCAAGGGCGGCTGTACGGCCCTGACGCTGGACTCCCACAACCGGGTCCGGTCGGAACGCGTCGCGATCGCCGGTACGGCGGTGAACTGCGCGGGCGGCCCCACCCCTTGGGACACCTGGCTGACCTGCGAGGAGACCGAGGACAAGGCCGGGACCAACGGCTACACCAAGGACCACGGCTTCATCTTCGAGGTCGACCCGGCCGACCCGCACCGCACCGGTGCCGTGCCGCTGACCGCGATGGGTCGCTTCGCGCACGAGGCCATCGCCGTCGATCCCCGGCGGGGCGTGGTCTACGAGACCGAGGACGCCTTTGAGAAGCCCTTCGGCCTCTTCTACCGCTTCCTCCCGGACCGGCCGCTGGGCGGCAGGGGTTCGCTGCGCGCGGGCGGCCGGCTCCAGGCCATGCGCGTGCCCGATGTGCCGGACCTGTCCTGCATCCAGGACGTCGGCGCGGAGTTCGACCGCGTCGAGTGGGTGGACGTGCCGGACCCGCAGGCCGCGCAGACGCCGATCCGGTTCCAGGACTTCGGGCGCAAGGGCATCACGCACGCGCAGAAGCTGGAGGGCTGCTACTGGGGCGGCCGTTCGGTGTACTTCGTGTCGTCCTTCGCGCGCCGGTCGGACGGTTCGGCCGCCGACCACTTCGGGCAGGTCTGGCGCTACGACCCGGAGCGCCGCCGGCTCACCCTGGTGATCGTCTTCGGCCCGGACACCGATGTGCAGCTGCCGGGCGAGTCGCCGGACAACATCTGCCTGGCGGCCGGCGGCGGCCTCATGGTCTGCGAGGACGGCGACGGCGCCCAGCACGTCTACGGGGTCACCCGGCGCGGCGAGGTCTACCCGATGGCACGCAACCGGCAGGCGATCACATCAGCCGCTGACGCGGCGGGCGGCACCGAGCAGCAGCCCGAGTGGGGCGAGTTCGCCGGGGTGACCTTCTCCCCCGACGGCGACACGATGTATGTCAACTGCTACCGGCCCGGCACCACGTTCGCGGTGACGGGCCCCTGGCGCCGCTAGCCGGCGCTCCGCCCGGCCGGGGCGGCGGGTGCGAAGCCCGGCGCCCCGCCCGGACCGTCGAGGCACTCACCCGCGAAGGGGGCCCCGGTGACCCACAAGGACAGCACCTCGCTGCGGGACCGGCTGCGCCTGCCCCCCGGTCAGCCGGTCGACCTCACGCGGTACGACGCCGCCGGCACCCCCGCCGGCCCGGACTGCAAGGCGGCGGGCAAGGCCGCCACGGCCCGGACCGGTGAGCGCCTCGCCGTCCTCCAGGAACGGCTGTGGGCGGCCAGCACCAAGGGCGACCGGCGCCGCGTGCTGCTGGTGTTGCAGGGCATGGACACCAGCGGCAAGGGGGCACGGTCAAGCACGTCATCGGCCTGCTCAATCCCTGCGGCTGCCGGATCACGGCGTTCAAGGCACCCACCGCCGAGGAACGCGCCCACCCCTTCCTGTGGCGGGTCGAGCACGCGCTCCCGATCCGCGGCGAACTGGGCATCTTCGACCGCTCCCTCCCCAACTCTCGACTTCGCTCGAGCGGGCGGTGCCCCCATCGAGGACGTGCTGATCGCCCGCGTCCGGGAGCTCACGCCCGCCCCCGAGATCGCCCGGCGCTACGAGCAGATCAACCGCTTCGAGCGCTCCCTCGCCGACGACGGCACGACCCTGGTCAAGTGCTTCCTGCACCTGTCCTCCGAGGAGCAGCGCCGCCGGCTGCTCAAGCGCCTCGACAAGCCGGAGAAGCGCTGGAAGTTCGCCGCGTCCGACATCGACGACCGCGCCCTGTGGCCCGCGTTCCAGGAGGCCTACGAGATCGCCCTGGAGCGCTGCGGCACCTCGTACGCCCCCTGGTACCTGATCCCGGCCGACCACAAGTGGTACCGCAACTGGGCGGTCAGCACACTGCTCCTAGAGCACTTCGAGGAATTGGATCCGCGGTACCCGAAGGCCGACTTCGACGTGGCCGAGTGCCGGAAGCGGCTGCTGGAGCGGCCCTGATCGACCCGCCCGGTCTGTGGAGCGCCCTGTCCGACACTGAAGCCGGCGGACGGGGGTACTCGGCGGCCATGAGCGAGAAGCAGCAGGTCAGCAGCTCGTACTGGCTCGAGACGGCGCCGGACGGCCGCCACCCGGCCCTCACGGAGGACGTGGAGGTCGACGTGGCGGTGATCGGCGCGGGAATCGCCGGACTGTCCACGGCCTGGGAGCTGGCGCGGGCCGGGCGGAGCGTGGCCGTGCTGGAGGCCGGGCGGGTCGCGGCCGGCGTCACCGGGCACACCACCGCCAAGGTCACCGCCCTGCACACGCTCGTCTACGACAAGCTGCGGCGCACCCGCGGCCCCGAGGGCGCGCGGCTCTACGCGCGGTCGCAGTCGGAGGCGATCGGGCACGCGGCCCGGATCGCCCGGGAGCTGGGCGTCGACTGCGAGTGGGAGACCAGGAGCGCCTACACCTACGCCGTCGACGCGAGCCGGGTGGAGGAGCTGCGCGCCGAGGCACGGGCCGCGGCCGAGGCCGGGCTGCCCGCCTCGTTCGTCACGGAGACCGGGCTGCCCTTCGAGGTGGCGGGCGCCGTCGAGGTCACCGGACAGGCCCAGTTCCACCCCCGCAAGTACCTGCTGGCCCTCGCCGCCGACCTGGTCGAACGCGGCGGGCACATCTACGAGGACACCACCGTCCTCGGTTTGGACGAGGGCGAGCCGTGCCGGCTGTCGACCACGACCGGGGCGACGGTCCGGGCCCGGGACGTCGTCGTCGCGACGCACTACCCGATCTTCGACCGGGCCCTGCTCTTCGCCCGCCTCTCCACGCGCCGCGAACTGGTCGTCGCCGGCACGATCCCCGCGGACCAGGACCCGGACGGCATGTTCATCACGCCCGACGAGGACACCCGCTCGGTGCGCACCGCGCCCCACGAGGGCGACCGGCGGCTGCTCATCGTCACCGGTGAGCACTTCACTCCGGGCACGAGCGACCCGCGGGCCCGTTTCGAGCGCCTCACCGCCTGGGCCACCGGCCGCTTCCCGGACCTGGAGGTCACCCACCGGTGGGCCACCCAGGACACGGAGCCCACGGACACGGTGCCGATGGTCGGCCCGCTGCACCCGGGCACCCGGCACGCCTACGTGGCCACCGGCTTCGGCGGCTGGGGCATGACCGGCGGCATCATGGCGGGCCGGCTGCTGAGCGCGCAGATCACGGGCGAGGAGTGCGAGTGGAGCGGGCTGTACGACCCCCGCCGCGTGAAGCCCGCACTGCGGGAGGCGCCGACGTTCCTCAAGACGCAGGCCAAGGTCGCCGGGCACTTCGTGGGCGACCGGCTGCGGCCCTCCCCGCCCGTGGAGTCCCTGCCGCCCGGCGAGGGCGCGGTCGTCCGGGCCGGCGGTCACCGGGTCGCGGTGTACCGGGACGACGACGGCGGGCTGCACGCCGTCTCCGCCCGCTGCACCCACCTGGGCTGCCTGGTCGACTTCAACGCCGCCGAACGCGCCTGGGAGTGCCCCTGCCACGGCTCCCGTTTCGACACGGACGGCAAGGTGATCCAGGGCCCCGCGACCAAGCCCCTGGAACAGCGGGACCTCTGAGGGATCGTCCCGGGCCTACGCTGGACGTATGAGCGAGGACGACTACTGCCTGATCGACGCGACCAGGCCGCCCCGGGCGGACGGTCCGCCGTACGCGGAGTGCGTGCTGTGCCGGGAGCCGACGGAGTACCCCGAGTCGTACAAGGGCATCACGCTCTGCCCCGCCTGCGAGTGGCAGGAGGCGCAGCGCACCGCCTGCTCAGGGTGATCTGCGCGAAGCCAGCGCTCCGGCCAGGGCCAGCGCCGCGGCCGTGACCAGAGCCGCCCCGGCCAGGGGCAGCAGCGGCAGCGGGACCTCGCCCTGCCGCGAGCCGGTCACCAGGCCCTGCACGGCCGCCTGGGCGGGTGAGCCGGTGGCGACCAGGGACAGCAGCGCCGTGAGCAGCAGGGCGAGGACGGCGCGGCCGGGCGAGCGCAGCAGGGGCCTGCTGGTGAGGGCGCCGACGGCCGTGCCGAGCAGGGCGCAGGCCAGGGCGGCGAGCAGCCCGGCCCCGCCGGCGGCGGGGAGCGGCACCCGGGTGCGGTGGTCGGAGGCGACCGGGTCGCTGAGCAGTGTCACGGCGAGGGTCGCGAGCGTGCCGAGTGCCGCCGCACCGGCCAGGGCCACGAGCAGACAGGCCACATGAGCCCGCCCGGGACCGGCGGCCGCCGCCACACAGCCGCGTGCGGCGTCGGGTTCGCCCGTGACGCAGATCCGCGCCAGCCAGGCGGCGACGGGGAGCAGGGCGGCGGCCGTGTAGCCGAGCGAGTCGAGCACCGGCTGCCCGGCCTGGATGCTGATCGCGAGGAAGGCCGCGTACAGCAGGAACGGAGGCAGCCAGCGCTGCGACCGCACCAGCAGGGCGGCGTGGTAGCGCATCAGAGCGGTCATCGCTGCCTCTCCTGTGCTGTCGCCCGCGGGGTCACGCTCATCACGTGCCAGGGCGGGCGGGCCGTCAGCAGGGTGCGGAGCAGGACGTCGGAGTGCGGGGCGGGCACGGAGAGGCGGTAGCGGCCCGGCCCGGTCTCCTCGGCCGTGGTGGCCGTCCGGCGCGCGTCCTCGGGCAGCCGTCCGTCCGGCGGGCCCTGCACCTCGACGAGCACGTGCGGACCTGATGCGTCCGGAGCGGGCGAGGGCTCCTGCCGGACGACGTCCGCGTCGCGCACGGCGTACGTCGCGTCGGGCAGGCCCGCGAGGCGGCGGGGGCCGTGGTCGACGAAGACCACGGACCCGCCGGCCGCCGTGCGTTCGGCGACCGCGCGCTCCAGCTCGGCGCGGGCGGCGGTGTCCAGACCGGTCCACGCCTCGTCCAGCACCAGCAGTTCCGGCTCCGCCAGCAGGGCCTGGGCGACCGCGACCTTCTGGCTGCTGCCCTTCGACAGCCGGGCCATCGGCGTCTCGGCGTACCCGGCGGCACCGAGGCGCTCCAGCCACTCCCCGGCGGCCCGGGCGGCCGCCGCCCGGGCCAGGCCGTGCACGGTGCCGAGGTGGGTGAGGTAGCCGGCTGCCGTGAAGGGCAGGGCCGGCGGGAACCGCTCGGGGACGTACGCCGTGCGCGGCCGGCCGGTGACGCGGCCTTCACTGGGGGCGTCGATGCCGGCGAGCAGCCGCAGCAGCGTGGACTTGCCGCTGCCGTTGGCGCCCTCGATGCGGACGAGCCGGCCCGGAGCCACCGCCAGGTCGACACCGCGCAGCACCCACGGGCCCCGCAGACCGTAACGGCGGCCCGCGTTGCGCAGGCACAGGTCGGGTCGCATGCGGCCATCCTGCACGATCTTCCGGCTGGCACACTGGGATTCGTGAGCGAAGACCCGACGCCCGTGAGCGACAGTCCCTTCCGGTCCGAACCCTCGGCGCGCGACGAGGCACCGCAGTTCGTGCTGCCGCTCGTCGTGCGGATCGAGAAGGGGGAGCCGCCGGCCCGCACGGACGCGCTGGAGACGGCCGCGCGGGCCGTGCTGACGATCCTGGCCGACGAGCGGTCGGCCGGTGAGGGCGAGTGGGCCGTGGTGATGCGGGACTGGCAGGACGCCCGGATCCGCAAGGTGGTGCGGCGGGCGCGCGGCGCCGAGTGGCGGCGGGCCGGGGCGCTGCCCGGTATCACGGTCACCGGCAAGTCGGCCGAGGTGCGGGTCTTCCCGCCCGTTCCGCTGGACGGCTGGCCCAAGGACCTGGCCAGGCTCCAGGTGTCCGGCACCGATCTGGACGACCCGGAGCCGCCGGTGGACGCCGACCCGGCCGCCCCCGTGCTGTGGCTGAACCCGGACCTCGGCATGTCGGCCGGCAAGGCGATGGCCCAGGCCGGCCACGCCGCCCAACTGGCCTGGTGGGAGCTGTCCGACGAGGAGCGGACCGCCTGGCACGACGCGGGGTTCCCGCTCGCCGCCCGGACGGCCGACCCGGCCCGCTGGTCCGAACTCACCGGTAGCGGCCTGCCGTTGGTGCGCGACGCGGGCTTCACGGAGATCGCGCCCGGTTCGTGCACGGTGGTCGCGGACCACCCGGCGCTGCGCCGGGAACCGCACGGGCCCGGCCGCGCGGCGTCCACCCGTTCGGAGTAGCCGCAGGCGCGCCGGTCCCGGACGAATGCTCCAGTGGGGTTACCAGCCGAACCGACCCCCGGAGGCAGCCATGACCAGTGCCGCGCCCCCTCCCCCCGCCCCGCCCGCCCCCGACGACCGGACGCCCGGCGGCTCCGGCCCGGGCGGTTCCGGCGACCCGCTGGCAGCCGGGGGTCTCGCTCTCGGCGGCATCCTGATGGTCGTCTACGGGCTGTTCGCGGTGCTCCAGGGCATCGCGGCGATCGCCGGCGACGAGGTGTACACGAGCTTCGGGCAGTATTCGTTCGAGTTCGACCTGACCGCGTGGGGCTGGATCCACGTGATCGTGGGCGCGCTCGTGGTGGTGGCCGGGCTCGGCCTGTTCACCGGGGCCGCCTGGGCGCGGGTCGTGAGCGCGGTCGTGGTCGGCCTGGCGCTGATCGCGAACTTCCTCTGGCTGCCGTACCAGCCGTTCTGGTCGATCATCATGATCGTGACCGGTCTGTTCGTCCTCTGGTCGGTGTTCAACTACCGCCCGACTGACACGATGTAGAGCACTCCCCCTCCGTCAGGACGGCGGCGGGCGCCTCTCGCGCTCAGCGACCACCGCGTGCATCCGCCGGGACAGCGCGGTGGCCGCCGCCGTGAGGAAGACGAACGTGTACAGGATCTGGGCGACGGCCACCAGCCGGGCCTCCTGCCCGCGCGGGGTGATGTCGCCGTAGCCGACCGTCGCCAGGGTGACGACCGTGAAGTACAGCGCGTCGACCCGGGTGCGCAGGCCGGTGAACTGTCCCGGCTGCTGCGCGAGGGCGTAGTACCCGGACGAGAAGACCAGCACGGCCAGGCTCATCAGCAGCGAGATCATGATGCCCGACCGGGCCTGCGGCTTCTCCAGCACGATGTCGCGTACATGACGCAGCAGCAGCGCGGCCACGAGCGCCAGGAACAGCACGAACAGCGGCCAGCCCAGCCACGGGCGGTCGGCGCCGAGACCCTCCAGCGGCAACAGGAAGTAGGCCGTCACGCCTGCCACGAGCAGGGCTCCGGCCACGATCCGCAGCCGGCGGACGGCGGCCGCCCGGGATTCCGGTTCCCGCTTCCGCGCGACGCGGTCGGGCTGCTCGCTGCCTCCGGACATAGGTCCGGTCTACGGCGTACCGGGGCGGGACGCGACCCCTGCGCCTCCATCGGTGGGGAAGGGGGGCGGGGCGCGAACCTCAAATGTTGCTCTGAAGGAGGGCGGGGCGCGGTTCGGGAGCCGGCGGCTGGGCCATACCCCCCTCACGTTCGAGGAACGGGCCGGGTGGAGGAGGGGACGATGGAGCGACTGGGGACGGGCATCGGGTGGCGGCCGGAGATCGCGGACGCCGTGGAGCGGATGCCGGGGATCGACTGGGTCGAGGCGGTGGCCGAGAACATCTGCCCCGGGCACCTGCCCGACTCGCTGCGGCGGCTGCGCGAGCGCGGCGTCACCGTGGTGCCGCACGGCGTCTCGCTCGGCCTGGGGTGCGCGGACCGCCCCGACGCGGGCCGGCTGACCGCACTGGCCGAGCGCGCCGAGGCGCTGGGCTCCCCGCTGGTCACCGAGCACATCGCGTTCGTCCGGGCGGGCGGGCCTCTGACGGCGTCCCCGCACCTGGAGGCCGGCCACCTGCTGCCCGTCCCCCGGACCCGGGACGCCCTGGACGTCCTGTGCGAGAACGTACGCATCGCGCAGGACGCACTGCCGGTGCCGCTGGCCGTCGAGAACATCGCCGCGCTGATCGGCTGGCCGGGCGAGGAGATGACGGAGGGCCAGTTCCTGTACGACCTCGCCGACCGCACGGGCGTCCGTCTCCTCATCGACGTGGCCAACCTGCACACCAACCACGTCAACCGCGGCGAGGACCCCGCCAAGGCCCTGGCCGAGCTGCCCCTGGAGGCCATCGCCTACGTCCACGTCGCCGGCGGCTTCGAGCGCGACGGCGTCTGGCACGACAGCCACGCCCACCCGGTCCCCGGGCCGGTCCTGGACATCCTCACCGACCTCGCCTCCCGCGTCAGCCCGCCGGGCGTCCTGCTGGAACGGGACGAGAACTTCCCGGCACCGGCGGAGCTGGAGCACGAGCTGAGCACGATCCGCCGGGCGCTGGAGACGGGTGCTGTCGAACGGGTGAAGGCGGAACTCCGTGCGGCGGCCGCGGCAGGCGCCGGGGCCCGCGGCGACGAGCTGTTCGCGGCCGCCGGAGCCGGACGGCGGGAAGCGGCCGGGGGCGTCGGCGGCGGGCTGCCCGTGGGGAAGAGGGCCGCGCGGCAGGAGGGGGCCCGACGCGTCACCGGCGGGACCGGGGCGGTACGGCGGGGCGATGAGACCGGGGCGGCCGGGGCGACACGGGGCGCCTTCGGCCGGCCCCACCAGGAGGAGGTCGACGGCGCCCGGCAGCGGCTCGCGCTGGCACAGGCGGCGCTGCTGTCGGCGCTGGTCGCGGGCACGCCCGTGCCCGAGGGGTTCGACCGGGTGCGGATCGGCGTACAGGCGAGGGCGCTCGCGGCGAAGCGGGCGGACGTCGTGGCGAAGGTCGCGCCCGAGCTGCCGGTGATCCTCGGCGACGGGTACCGCACGGCGTTCCTCGGCTACGCCCAGACGCACCCCATGACCTCCGGGTACCGGCGTGACGCCCTGGCCTTCGCCGAGCACCTGCTGTCCACCGGGCGCCCCGGGGACACGGGGGCGCGGCGGGAGCTGCGGGAGTGGTGGCTGGACCGGTCGGGTCCGGCGCCGCGCTCCTCGCGGCCTGCCCACCGGCTCGCCCGCGCCACGCGCCGGGTGCTGTCGCGGCGCTGACGCACGAGGGGCCCGGAGCCCCTCACCCCCGCCCCGGAGGGCCGGCCTTCTCCGGCACGGCGTCACCCGCCGGGGCGTCACCGCGGCCGTAGTGGTGGGTGGTGAACATGTAGAGCAGGCCGGTGCCCAGCACGATCGCACCGCACAGCAGCACGATCCAGTTCTCCCACCAGGGCTTCTCCGGGGTGCGGGCCCAGCAGATGTTGACGATGGCGAAGATGCCGTACGCCAGGGCCCCGATGTTCACCGCGAGGCCCCAGCGGCCCAGGGTGAACTCCCCCGCCGGACGCCAGCCCTTGAGCCGGGCGCGCAGCGCGGCCAGGACGACCATCTGGAACGAGCCGTAGATGCCGAGGATCGCGAACGAGACGATGTTGGTGAGGGCGTCCTCGGAGGCCAGTGAGGCGAAGGCGATGAGCAGCGGCACGGCCGCGGAGACGAACAGGGCCCAGCTGGGCACCGCACGGGCGTGGACGAACCGCCGCAGCAGCCGGTGCCCGGCGATCATCTCGTCGCGGGCGTAGGAGTAGATGAGCCGCCCGGCCGCGGCCTGGAGGCTGATCGTGCAGGACAGGAAGGAGATCAGCACCACGGCCATCACCAGCCGCGCCCCGGTCTCGCCCATGGCGTCGTACAGCACGTCCACCACCGGGTCGGCCTGCTCGCCCGAGATGACGGCGTTGTAGTCGGTGACCGACAGCAGCAGCGACATACAGGTGAACGTGGCCGCCGCGCCGCCGATGTAGATGGTGCGGCGCATCGCCTTGGGGATGACCCGGCCCGGGTGCTCGACCTCCTCGGCGGTGTCGCCGCACGCCTCGAAGCCGTAGTACTGGTAGAAGCCGATGATGGCCGCGGCGAGGAACACGGGCAGGTAGGAGCCGTCTCCCTCGGTGCCGTAGGTGTCGAAGATGACGCCGATGTTGTGGTGACGGTGGGTGGCCAGCAGGTAGATGCCGACGACGAGGGCGCCGATGAGCTCGCCCGCGAAGCCGATGATGGCGGCCGCCGACAGGGCCTTGGTGCCCAGGTAGTTGATGAGGATGGCGACGACGATGAGCACGGCGGTGCACAGCACGGTGGTGTGCACGGTCGGGTCGAAGCCGAAGAGGATGGCGATGTAGGGCCCGGCGCCGTAGGCGACCGAGGTGATGGTCACCAGCAGCGCCCACATGTACACCCAGCCGGTCATCCATGCCCAGCGCTTGCCCCACAGCCGCCGCGCCCACGGGTAGACGCCGCCGGCGATGGGGTACTGCGCGACGACCTCGCCGAAGACCAGCGCGACCAGGAACTGGCCGCAGCCGGCGAGTACGAACGCCCAGATCATGGGTGGTCCGCCCTCGGCGAGCGCGGTGCCGAAGAGCGTGTAGGTGCTGACCACCGGGGAGAGGTAGGTGAAGCCGAGGGCGAAGTTGGCCCAAGGGCCCATGTCCTTGCGGAACTCGGAGCCCGGCTCGCTGCCGGGGACGCCGGACGCGGGTGCGGGAGGCTGCGTACCGGTCACCGCTGCGCCTTCCGTCCCGCGGTGATCAGGTCGGCCGCGCGTTCGGCGGCGAGCAGGACCGTCACCATGGGGTTGATGGTGGGCATCGTGGGGAACACCGACGCGTCGACGATCCGCACGCCCTCGAAGCCCCGCAGTCTCAGCTCGGGGTCGCAGACGGCCGCCGGGTCGTCCGCGGCGCCCATGCGGCAGGTGCCGGCCGGGTGGTAGACGGTGTGGGCCGCGCGGCGTCCGTATTCCGACAGGTCGGCGTCGGAGACGACGTCCGGTCCGGGTGCGACCTCGCGGACGAGCCAGTCGCGCAGCGGGTCGGTCGCGGCGACCTCGCGGGCGACCTTCAGCCCGTCCACGAGGGTGCGCTCGTCATGGCCCTCGGGATCGGTGAAGTACCGGAAGTCCAGGGCGGGATGCTCGGCGGGGTTGTTGCTGCGCAGCCACATGCGGCCGGTGGAGCGGGCCCGCGGCACGTTCGGCGTCATGCACACCCCGTGCCGCGGTACGGGGTAGCCCAGGCGTTCGGTGTTGACGGTGAACGGCACTTGGTAGAAGTGGAACATCAGGTCGGGGCGCGGCTGGCCCTTGTCGCGGCGCAGGAACAGGCCGGCGTCGGAGTCCATCGCGGAGTTGGGCGGCAGCGGCCCGGCGGTCTCCCAGACGATCACGGACTCGGGGTGGTCCAGCAGGTTCTCCCCGACGCCGGGCAGGTCGGCCCGCACCTTGATGCCCAGGGCGCGCAGGTCGTCGGCCGGTCCGATGCCGGAGAGCATCAGCAGGCGTGGGGTGTCGATGGCCCCGGCGCACAGCAGGAGTTCACGCTCGGCGCGCACGGTCGCGGGTTCCCCGTCGGCGCCCCGGACGGCGACCCGCGTCAGCCGGCCCGACTCGTCGGGGACCAGCCGGTGGGCCCAGGTCTCCAGCTTCAGCGTGAGGTTGGGCCGGTCCAGCACCGGGTGGAGGTAGGCGACGGACGCGGAGGAGCGCAGGTTGCCCTCCGGCTGGTAGGCCAGGGAGAAGAACCCGGTGCCGTCGGCGAAGGGTTCGGCGTTGAAGTCGTCGACGACGGGGACGCCCAGGGCGCGGGAGGCGGCGGTGACGAAGTCCTTGGCGATGGGATTGCGGTCGGCCTCGGCCACCGGGACGATCCGCGTGAGCAGCCGGTCGCGGTAGGGCAGGATCGTCGCCGGGTCCCAGCCGGCGCAGCCGTGGCGCACCCAGTCGTCGAGGTCCTGCGGCAGCGGCAGGAAGCTGATCAGGGTGTTGTGCGAGGAGCAGCCGCCGAGCACGCGGGCCCGTGAGTGCAGGATGTGCGAGTTGCCGCGCGGCTGCTCGACGGTGGTGTAGCCGTAGTCGAACTCCGAGCCGAGCAGGTTGATCCAGTTGCGCAGGCGCAGGATGCGCTCGTCGCCCACGTCGCTGGGACCGCCCTCGATGACGCAGACGCGGCAGTCGGGGTCCTCGCTCAGCCGGGCGGCGAGTACGCAGCCGGCGGTGCCGCCGCCGACGATGACGTAGTCGTAGGCGGACTCGGCGCCGTGCGCGGGAGTGGTGGCCATGCCGTGCCTTTCGTGGTGGTGCGGTGCGGCGTGGGTCAGCCCTTGAACCAGCCGGAGGGGGCGGGGGCGAGGTTCTGGTAGATGTGCTTGGCCTCCTGGTACTCGCGCAGCCCGGTCGGGCCGAGTTCGCGTCCGACGCCGGAGCGGCCGAAGCCGCCCCACTCGGCCTGCGGTACGTAGGGGTGGAAGTCGTTGATCCACACGGTGCCGTGGCGCAGCCGCTGGGCGACGCGCTGGGCGCGGCTCGCGTCGGACGTCCACACGCCGCCGGCCAGGCCGTAGCGGGTGTCGTTGGCCAGTTCCACCGCCTCGTCCTCGGTGCGGAAACGCTCGACGGTGACGACCGGTCCGAACACCTCCTCCTGGACGATGCGCATGGACCGGTCGCAGTCGGCGAAGATCGTCGGCAGCAGGAAGAAGCCGCGGCCGAGGGCCGGGTCGTCGGGGCGGGTGCCTCCGGTGACGAGCCGGGCGCCCTCCTCCTTGGCGACGGCGATGTAGGCCTCGACCTTCTCGCGGTGCTCGGCTGAGCTGAGGGGTCCGCTCTCGGTGCCCTCGTCCAGGCCGTTGCCGAGCCGGATCGCCCGGGCGCGCTCGGCGTAGGCCTCGACGAACCGGTCGTGCAGGGAGTCCTCGACGAGCAGGCGTGAACCGGCCGAGCAGACCTGCCCGGAGTGCAGGAAGGCGGCGTCGAGGGCGTAGTCGACGGCGGCCTCGAAGTCGGCGTCGGCGAAGACGATGTTGGGGTTCTTGCCGCCCAGTTCCAGGGCGATGTTCCGCGGCCCGTCGGCGGCGCTGGCCATGATGGCCCGTCCGGTGTGCAGGCCGCCGGTGAAGGAGACCAGGTCGACGTCGGGGTGGCCGGTCAGGGCCGCACCGACGGTCGCCCCGGAGCCGAGCACCAGGTTGGCGACGCCGGGCGGGGCGCCGGCCTCCTCGATGAGCCGGATCATGGCGATCGTGGTGAGCGGGGTGGTCTCGCTGGGCTTGAGGACGAAGGTGTTGCCGGCGGCCAGGGCCGGAGCGACCTTCCAGGAGGCCTGCAACAGCGGGTAGTTCCAGGGGGCGATGAGCGCGCACACGCCGACGGGCTGGTAGACGACGCGGCTGAGGACGTCGGGGCCGACGTCGACGACCCGGCCGCCGTCCTTGCCCGCGAGTTCGGCGTAGTAGCGGAAGGCGTTCGCCACGTCCTCCACGTCGATGCGGGCCTCGGTGAGGGTCTTGCCGGTGTCGAGCGTCTCGGTGCGGGCGATGTCCTCGCGGTCGCGCAGCAGCAGGTCGTGGACGCGCAGCAGGAGGTCGGCCCGGTGGCGGGAGGGGGCGTTCGCCCAGTTCTCCTCGGCGAAGGCGCGCCGGGCGGCGCGCACGGCGCGGTCGACGTCGGTGGCGCCGGCCTCGTCGACGGTGGTGACGACCGAGGCGTCATAGGGGTTGATCACGTCCCGGCGCCCGCCGGCCGCCGCCTGTGTCCACTCGCCGTCGATGTACAGCTCACCCACCGCGGGGCCTCCTTCGCGTCCGTCCGGAGCCCGATCGGCTCGACGATCAGCAACATGGCCCATCGGACGGGCGGCAGCCACGGGGCACACCGCCGCGACGATGTCCGGACGGCCCAGAGGACCCGGCTGGGCTAGTCGCCCGGCCCACAGGGCCCGCCACCGTCGCCCGTCCACGGAACGCCACCGGAAGGAAACGGAACGTCACATACCGACAACACTCCGTCCGGATTGTGAACGAGGCATGGTGTTTTCGGGACCGTGTCACATACAAACAACATATGCTCTGGGTTCTTTTCCTCCTGGCGGCCTGGGCCGTGGCCGGCACCGCGTGTACGCGCCTGTGTCTGGCCGCCGTTCGGGCCGCGGCCGTGGACGCGGACACCGGCCGGGGTCGTGAACTCACGCTGTACGAGGCCGCGTTCCTCTCCGGCGGCCCCCGGCGGGTCGCCGACGTGACGCTGGTCGCCATGGCGCGCCAGCGCCGGCTGCTGCTGGCCCACACCGGCTGGGCGACGGTCGTCGACCCGCGCGGGCGGGACGAGATGGAGCGGTCGGTGATAGGCGCCATCGGCCCCGAAGGGCAGTCCCGCATCGCGCCGGTGCGGGCCACCGCCGCGACGGCGGAGGCGGTGCGCGGGATCGCCGAGGGGCTGGTGCGCGCGGGGCTCGCGGTCCCGGACAGCGCCCGTACGACGGTCACGGCGGCCGTACGGCAGGTGCGGGTCGCGGCCGTCGCCGTCCTCGGGCTGGGTGTGGCCGCGTTGCTGACGCCCGCTCCGCCGGACATGCCCCCGCACCTGGTCGCCCTGTGGTTCGCGCTGCCCCTGGCCCTGACCCTGAGCTGCCTGGCCGTCGCGCGGGTCGAGATCCACCCGTACTCGCGCTGGGCCTCCCCGGCCGGACAGCGGCTGCTCGGCGGGCTGACCCGGACCGCTGACGGCGCCGCCGACGACCGCACGTACCTCACGTCGGTGGCCGTGCGGGGCGTCGGCGCGATCGGCGAACCGGATCTGCGGGCCGCGTTCGCGCACCGCGAGCCGCACGACTGACGGAGCGGGGGCGCACAGGGGCATCGGGCCCGACACCGGCGGTCGGTGCTTGCCTTCCCCCTGCGCCGAACGAAACATCCCTCTCGTCGCCACCGTGCACCGAAGGGATACGCGATGAGAGCCGCCCTCCTCTACTCGGCCGCCGGGACCTTGCTGCTGAGCACCCTCACCGCGGCCCCGGACACCGGGGACCGCACGGGCGCGGCCGAGCGACGCGGCACCGCCGTGGCCGCCGCGCGCGCGAAGGCGGCCGGTGTCGCCTTCGGCCCGTGCCCCGACGCGCAGGACCTGCCCGGCAGCATGCAGTGCGGCACGGTGAGCGTCCCGCTGGACTACGCCCGCCCCGACGGCCGGCAGATCGAACTGTCCGTCAGCAGGGCCCGGGCCACGCGGAAGGACCCCCACAACAGCAAGCACCAGGTCCCCCGGCAGGGCGCCCTCGTGCACAACCCGGGCGGTCCCGGCGCCACCGGCCTGTACTTCCCGCTCATCGGCCTGCTCCCCGAGTGGAAGCGGATCGCGGCCGCCTACGACCTCGTCGGCTACGCCCCGCGCGGAGTGGGCCGTTCGGCGCCGCTGTCGTGCAAGGACCCCCAGCAGTTCTTCGACGGGCCCGCACCGGCGCCGTCGCGCCCCTCGGAGTCGTACAAGCGGGAACGCGTCGCGCAGGCGCGGGCGTACGCGCGCGGCTGCGCCGAGCGGACCGGCGACGCGCTGCGGCACTACCACTCGCTGAACAACGCCCGTGACCTCGACGTGCTGCGCGCCGCGCTCGGCGAGGAGCGGCTGACCTTCATGGGCTCGTCGTACGGCACCTACTTCGGAGCCCTGTACGCGACGCTGTTCCCCGCGCACGTACGGCGGATGGTGTTCGACTCGGTGGTCCACCCCGGCTCCGAGCGGATCTGGTACCGCAACAACCTCGCGCAGTCGGCGGCGTTCGAGGGCCGCTGGGCGGACTTCCGGGCCTGGATCGCCCGGCACGACGACGTCTACGGGCTGGGCAGGACCGCCCGGGAGGTGCTGCGCAGCTACGAGCGGGCGAGCGCGAGGCTGGCCGCCGAGCCGGCGGGCGGGAAGGTCGGGCCGGGGCAGTTGCAGGGGGCGTTCCTCCAGGCCGGGTACTACGACGACCAGTGGCCGCACCGCGCGCACGCGCTGTCGGCGTATCTCAAGGGCGACCCGAAGCCCCTGGTCGAGCAGGCGGAGCAGCACCCGGAGGCGGCGGCCGAGGCGGAGAACTCACGCGCGGTGTACCTGGCCGTCGAGTGCAACGACGCCCCCTGGCCCACGGACTGGCGGGTGTGGGACCGGGACAACACCCGGCTCGCGCGGGTGGCGCCCTTCGAGACCTGGGACAACGTGTGGACGAACCTGCCGTGCGCCTTCTGGAGGGCGCCCCGGCAGCGGCCGCTCGACGTCGGTGCCGGGCCGGGCGAGCTGCCGCCGACCCTGATCCTGGCCGCCGAGCGGGACGCCGCCACGCCGTACGACGGTGCCCTCGAACTGCGCGACCGCCTGGCCGGCTCGGTGCTGGTGACGGAGCGGGACGCCGGGTCCCACGGTCTTGCGGGCGGACCGAACGCCTGCGTCAACGGCCACATGGAGGCGTATCTGCTGGAGGGCCGGCTGCCGGGACGGCACGCGCAGTGCGCCCCGCACGCCGAGCCGAAGCCGACGGCCCCGGACCGCGCCGGGGCCGTCGAACGCACCCGCTGATCAGGCCAGACCGGCCACCAGCTCCGCGATGTCCTTGCGGCGGCCCGTGTAGAACGGCACCTCCTCACGGACGTGCATACGGGCCTCCGAGGCGCGCAGGTGACGCATGAGGTCGACGATGCGGTACAGCTCGTCGGCCTCGAAGGCGAGGATCCACTCGTAGTCGCCCAGGGAGAACGAGGCGACGGTGTTGGCGCGCACGTCCGGGTAGCCGCGGGCCATCTTGCCGTGGTCGGCGAGCATGCGGCGGCGGTCCTCGTCGGGCAGCAGGTACCAGTCGTAGGAGCGCACGAAGGGGTAGACGCTCACGTAGTCGCGGGGCGTCTCGTCGGCGAGGAACGCCGGGATGTGCGCGCGGTTGAACTCGGCGGGGCGGTGCAGCGCCATGTTCGACCAGACGGGCTCCAGGGCGCGGCCCAGCTTCGTCCGGCGGAAGAGGTTGTACGCCTCCTGAAGCGCGTCGCTGGTCTCCGCGTGCCACCAGATCATGAGGTCGGCGTCGGCGCGCAGGCCCGAGACGTCGTACGTGCCGCGGATCGTCACGTCCTTGGCGGCGAGCTGGTCGAACAGCTCCTGGACCTCGCCGGCGTACCCGGCGCGGTCCTCGGGGAGGACGTCCTTCAGCTTGAAGACGGACCAGAGCGTGTAGCGGATGACCTCGTTGAGGTCCTTGGCCAGCTTGCCCTTGTTCGGGATCCTGCCGGACTCGGGGGTAGGGGCGTCGTTGCTCATGGCCTTATTCTCCTGCTCCGCCGTGCAGACTCTGCACCGGGTGGGCGGTGAGCTCCTGCACACCGCGCAGGTCGCCCCGGATCTGGTCCACGGCCGCGTACGCGCTCGCGATGCAGGCCGGGACGCCGACGCCGTCGTAGGGGGCGCCGCAGACCGCGAGGCCGGGGAGCCGGGCGATGTGCTCACGGACGCGGGCCACGCGCGCGTGGTGGCCGACGGGGTACTGGGGCAGGCCGTCGTCCCAGCGGGTGACGAGGGTCGCGACGGGTGTGGCGTCGAGGCCGGTCGCCGCTTTCAGGTCCTGCCGGGAGACGTCGACCAGCTCGGTGTCGTCGCGCTGGAGGATCTCCGTCTCGCCGTACCGTCCGACGGAGGTGCGCAGGACGACGAGGTCCGGGTTCTCGTCGGCGATCCAGCCCCACTTCTGCGAGGCGAAGGTGGACGCCTTGATGGTGCGCCCCTCGACCGGCGGCACGAGGAAGCCGCTGCCGTCGGGCAGGGCCGTCCCGGAGCGGCGGTAGGCGAGGGTGATCAGGGCCATGGAGGCGTACTCGACGCCGTCGAGCTCGGCGGCGGCCGCCGGGTTCTCGGTGCGCAGCAGCCGGGCGGCGGCGGGGGCCGGGGCGGCGAGGACCACGGCGTCCGCGAGCCACTCCCGCTCCCCGGAGCGGACCCGCCAGCCGCCCTCGGGGGTACGGCGCAGCTCCGTCACCGGCGTCCCGGTCAGGATCTCGCCCCCGCGCGCCCGGACCGAGTCGGCCACCGCGAGGGGCAGGGTGCCGATGCCGCCCCGGATGCCCATGAAGACCGGGCCGGTCTGCCGGGCCGCGGCGGCCTTGGCCTGGAGCTCGCGGACCCCTTCCGTCAGGGAGGTGTGGGTCCGGGCCACCTGGAAGAGCTGCGGGACGGCCGAGCGCATGGAGATGCGGTACGCGTCACCCGCGTACACCCCGCCCAGCATGGGCTCCAGCAGGCGGTCGACGACCTCGCGGCCGAGGCGCTCCGCCACGTACTCCCCCACCGCCACGTCGTCGCCGACCTCGGTGCGGGGCAGCTGGGCGTCCCGCTCGATGCGGGCGAGGCCCTCCTCGGAGACCACGCCGGCCAGGGCGGACGCGGTGCCGGGCACGCCCATCACATGCCCCTTGGGGAAGGGGCGCAGGGCGCCGCGGGTCCAGAGCGAGGCGGTCGCCGTGGCCGGGGGCTGGAGGCGGTCGGCGAGGCCCACCTCACGCGCGAGCGCCACCGCCTCGGGGCGGCGGGCCAGCATCGACTCGGCGCCGAGGTCGACGCGCGCGCCCGCGACCTCCCCGGGCAGCAGCTTCCCGCCGACCCGGCCGGAGGCCTCCAGCACGGTCACCCGCGCCCCGCCCTCCAGCAGCCGGTGCGCGGCGGCCAGCCCCGCGATGCCCGCCCCGATGACGACGACCTGCCCTTGAACTTCGCGCATGGCCCCAGCCTCTCAGACCCCACCGACAGCGCCGCCGCGCCCCGGTGTCCTTCACGAGTCCCGACCGTGACCGCATCGGAACCGTCCCGGGCCAAACGTCCGGCCCCGTCCGGGCGTCGAAGAAGCGTCAGCACAATCGACCTCCGGGGGATGCCCGTATGCGCACACGACGATCCGTACGACGCCCCGCACCGGCCCTCGCGGCGCTCCTGCTGGCCGCCGCCCTCGCGGTCACCGGGTGCAGCGCCGGGGATGACAGCGGCGGCAGCGGTTCCGCCGCGGACCGCGGGGTGGCCGCGCCCCAGGCGGACGGCAAGGCCGGGGCGAGGGAGGCCGCCCCCGAGGGAGCCGGGAGCGGCGCCAGGGCCACGGCGCCGCCGAAGGTCACCGCGAGCCACATCATCCGCACGGCTTCCCTGACCGTTCAGGTCGAGGACGTCCCGAAAGCCCTGGAGCAGGCCCGCACCGGCATCGAGAACGCGGGCGGCTACGTCGGCAACGAGACCACCACCCGGGACGCCGAGGGCCATGAGCGCACCCGGGTCGTGCTGCGGGTGCCCGTCGAGAAGTACGAAGAGGTCCTCGCCGAACTGGAGGGCACCGGCAAGCTGCTCGACCGCAGCGCGAAGGCCGAGGACGTCACCGACCAGGTCGTGGACGTGGAGAGCCGGATCAAGACGCAGCGCGCCAGCGTGGCCCGGATCCGCGAGCTGATGGACCAGGCCGGCAAGCTCAGTGACGTGGTGACCCTGGAGGGCGAGCTGAGCACCCGCCAGGCCGACCTGGAGGCGCTGCTCGCCCGGCAGAAGTCCCTGGAGGACCGCACCAGCCTGGCCACCATCACCCTGTCGCTGTCCGAGACCCCGGTGAAGGAGGAGGCCAAGGACGACGACCCGGGCTTCGTCGACGCGCTCGCGGGGGGCTGGAACGCGTTCGTGACGATGCTGCGCTGGCTCGCGGTGGCCTTCGGCGCCGTGCTGCCGTTCGCGGCGGTGGCCGCGTTGATCGTCCTGCTCTGGGTGCGGGTCGTACGCCCCCGCCTGCCGCGGCGTCCCGCGCCCGCGACGACCGCCCTGGGCCCGCTGCCCATGGCCCGCCCGGCTCCGGAGGCCACGCGGCCCCGGACCCCGGACGAGCAGGACTGAGGCGCACCGGCGCGCGGGACTGAGGCGGACAGGACTGAAATGCCGGGCTCCCGTAGCGTGTTCGCATGAACATGAGCCGTGCACGGGAGCGAGTGGTCGTCATCGGCGGCGACGCCGCGGGCATGTCGGCGGCGTCGCAGGCCCGCCGTCTGAAGGGCCCCGACGAGCTGGAGATCGTGGCGTTCGAACGCGGCCACTTCACGTCGTACTCGGCGTGCGGCATCCCCTACTGGGTCGGCGGCGACGTCACCGACCGGGACCGGCTCATCGCCCGCACGCCCGAGGAGCACCGCGCCCGGGACATCGATCTGCGGCTGCGCACCGAGGTGACGGAACTGGACCTCGACGGGCAGCGGGTACGCGCCCGTGACGTCGACTCGGGCGAGGAGTCCTGGACGTCGTACGACGACCTCGTGATCGCGACCGGCGCCCGGCCGATCCGGCCCGACATGCCCGGGGCCGGGGCGGCCGGGGTGCACGGCGTGCAGACGCTGGACGACGGCCAGGCCCTCCTCGACACGCTGGAGGGCACGCGGGGCCGCCGCGCCGTGGTCGTCGGGGCCGGTTACATCGGTGTGGAGATGGCCGAGGCCCTCATCAACCGCGGCTACGAGGTGACGGTCGTCAACCGCGGCAGCGAACCCATGTCCACTCTCGACCCCGACATGGGCCGCCTGGTGCACGAGGCCATGGAGGGCCTGGGCATCAGGATGGTCAACGACGCCGAGGTCACGAAGATCCTCACCGGGGGTGACGGACGGGTGCGGGCGGTGGTCACCGAGGACCGCGAGTTCCCGGCGGACGTCGTCGTGCTCGGCATCGGTGTCCGCCCCGAGACGGCCCTGGCGAAGGCCGCCGGGCTCCCCCTGGGCCCGCACGACGGTCTCCTCACGGACCGCTCGATGCGGGTGCGCGGCCACGAGAACATCTGGGCGGGCGGCGACTGCGTCGAAGTCCTCGACCTGGTCTCCGGCCAGGGCCGGCACATCCCGCTGGGCACCCACGCCAACAAGCACGGCCAGGTCATCGGCACCAACATCGGCGGCGGCTACGCCACCTTCCCGGGCGTGGTCGGCACGGCGGTCAGCAAGGTCTGCGACCTGGAGATCGCCCGCACGGGTCTGCGCGAGAAGGACGCCCACCGGGTGGGCCTGCGTTTCGAGTCGGTCACCATCGAGTCGACCAGCCGCGCGGGCTACTACCCGAACGCCTCCCCCATGACGGTCAAGATGCTCGCCGAGCACCGCACGGGCCGCCTGCTCGGCGTCCAGATCGTCGGCCGGGAGGGCGCGGGCAAGAGGGTCGACATCGCGGCGGTCGCCCTCACCGCGGGCATGACGGCGGAACAGATGACGGCCCTGGACCTCGGCTACGCCCCGCCCTTCTCCCCGGTCTGGGACCCGGTCCTGGTGGCGGCCCGCAAGGCGGCGGCGAAAGTGCGCAGTTCCCTGTGAGACGGGCGGGTCCGTGACCTCAGGGGCGCGGGGCTGTATCAATGTGCGGCTCCGCCGCGTGGGCGCGACAGGCCGCAGCGAACCCGCGCCCGGCAACGAACCCCGCACCCCCAGGCGAGGCCCTACGCCGTCCCGGCCGTACCGGTGATCCGGTCGATCGCCTGCCGCGCCTGCTCCGCCGGCGGCCGTGACGGCAACGAGGACACGGAAGCCGGCGCAGCCGTCACCGCCGGCGGCTGCTCCCCCGCCGGCTTCGCGTGCGAGGCCACCCGGGTCGACCGCAGCCGGTGACTCACCGCCTCCTCCAGCGTCACGGGCCGCCGCATCTGGGTGGCCAGCCGCCCCGCCTCCTGGCCGAGGCGTGCCACGTCCTCCCAGGGCAGCCGCACCACCAGCGTCAGCTCCGCCTCGCCGTCGGGCAGTGCGTGCATCGCGGGAGTAACTCGGTCGTTCATCGCCTGTTCCTCACGTCGGCCCCGCGACCCGCCTTCCCCGCGCCGCGGGCGGTTGCCGAGACATACGCACACCCCGGCGGCTGCGTTCAGCCCCGCGCCCTTTTCACCGGCGACTCGTCCGGTGCGGTCGGCACCCCTCAGCCGGTCATGGCCAGCCGCAGTCCCAGCCCGACGATGACCGTCCCCGTGATCCGGTCCAGCACGCGGCGTGCCGCGGGGCTCTGGAGCCGGACGCGCAGGGCGCGGGCGCAGCCGATGAGGGCCGCCGACCAGACCACACCCAGGGCCATGTGCACACAGGTGAGCAGTACACCGGTGGTGAAGTGCGGTGCGCTCGCGGGGATGAACTGCGGAAGCACGGCGACGTAGAAGACGCCCACCTTGGGGTTGAGCAGGTTGGTGAACGCGCCCTGCCGCCATCCCTCTCCCAGGCTGTTGCGGACGGTCACCCCGCCGGGGGCGTCCCCCGGCGTCGCACCCCGCGGGCGCAGCGTGTCCACCAGCATGCGCCCGCCGAGCCACAGCAGGTACACGACGCCCGCCCAGCGCAGGATCTCGTAGGCCGCAGGGGAGGCGGTGAGCACTGCCGCGAGCCCGAGGGACGTGAGGACTCCCCACATCAGGACGCCGGTCTGGACCCCCAGCACCACACCCCAGGCCCTGCGGTGGCGGCCGAGCGCGGCGGTCCGCAGGATGAGCGCGGTGTCGATGCCCGGGGTGAGGGTGAGCAGCCCGACGACCAGGACGAAGGACCACAGTGCGGAGTCAGGGGCCATGCGGGGAACCTTCCGTGGGCAGCAGCAGGACGTACCGGAGCTCCTGCCGGTAGGCCGGCAGGAGGACCTGCGAGGTGACGGTGATCGTCTCGGAGGAGACGTGGGGCAGGCGCAGTTCGTAGCGATGCCCGTGCCGGTACGCGAGGACCTTCGGACTCCGGTCCCACAGTCCGCGGCACACGGGGTCGTCCAGAACGGTGTCGCGCAGCGCGGCGAGGTCCTCGTCGTCGGGGCGGGTCACCAGTGCGAAACGCAGCAGGGCGAGGTACTGCCCGGCGTGCCGTGACCAGTCCACGATCTGCTCGCGGGCGGTGGCGGTGGTCAGCGCCCAGCGCATGAGGTTGGCGGCCGGTTCACGGACCCAGGGGAACCAGTGGGCCATGGCCGCGTTGTGGTCGAGGACGTTCCACGCGCGGTCGGTGAGGTAGCTGGGGAAGTCGGTCTGCGCCGAGGCGAGTTCCGCCAACTCGTCCACGACGTCCGACGGGCTCTCGCCCTCGTCCGACTGTCCGCCCGCATCGCCGAGCGCATACCCGTACAGCGCCATGCGTTCGTCGGGACCGAGCAGCAAAGCCCGGGAAAGGCGTTCGAGCACCTCGGTGGAGAGCGGTACACGCAGGCCGGTCTCGAGATTCCGATACCAGCGTTCGCTCACACACATCCGGTCGGCCACTTCCTTTTGGGGTAACGGTCTCCCTCTGTTCATTTTGCTGCCCGCTTCCGCCCGCCAAACGCGTAGCAGATCGGGCAGCACACCGGTGCCGCATTTTCCGTCCGACACGGAAGAAACAGACTGGACGTGACGTGACACTGCTCGGAAACACTCCCTCTGCGTATTGCCGGGAGAACACACCGTAACAAGGGCGGAAGTGACTCGCGAAAGCAGGTCGGCGAGAAGTGAAGGCCGTCACACCGGCCTACGGCGGCCCACGGAGGCCCCTGGGGGCATACGCCCTGCTGGTCGCGCCACAACCGGAGAACCGGCAGAAAATTGCCGGTTGCCGACCGGTCGTCCGCCCTGTTCCGAGGACCCCTTCCCGGAATTCCACCTCTGCAAAGGAACGGCAAAAGGCTGCCGGTTGACGGGCGTCGCCGACCGCTGGCAGCATCACCGCCGTGTGCCGCTCACCCATCCATTGCGGAACGGTTGCATACGATCCTCACCAGCATGAGGGGCGGATTTCCGACCGCATTCAGTGCACCACTCAATTCGCTTCGATTCGTCAATCCAGCCCGCCATCAGGGCATTCTGCGGCCCCTTGTCCGCCGCATTTCTCCGGCCTACGGCCAGGCGATCCCGCAGGTTTTTCCGCTGTCCAGCGCTTCGAACACCTCACACCCCAGGAGTGCGTATGACCGTCTTCGCCGCCGAGCCCGGCACGATCACCGGCTCTCCCCTTCCCGGGGACAGCAGCAGTCTGCACCGGGTGGCCCAGGACCTCGCCCGGGGCGTGAGGACCGCCCGCCCCGTGCGGGAGACCCTCGCCAACCGGGAGCTGGCGAAGGTCCTCTCGTCCTGGGACTCCTCCCCCGCTCCCGTGCACCCCGACGCGCTCGTCGCACCCCTCTTCCCCGAGCCGCCGCCCGCGGCGGGTGTCCCCTTCCTGCCGAAGGAGCGGCTCCTGTCGCCGGAGGAGAAGAGCGCCGCCGCCGACGCCTTCGCTCGGGTGCTGGAGACCTGCGAGTTCACGAGCGGCCCCGCGGTCACCGCCTTCGAGGACGCCGTGGCCGACTACCTGGCCCTGTCCTGCGCCGTCGCGACCGGCAGCGGGACCGACGCGCTCATCATCGCCCTGCGTGCCGTGGGAGTCGGGCCGGGCGACGAGGTGATCATGCCGGCCAACAGCTTCGCCGCCACCGAGAACGCGGTCTTCGCCTGTGGCGCCGTGCCCGTGCTCGCCGATGTGACCACGCCGGACGGCAACCTGGACCCCGAGTCGGTGGCGGAGCGGATCACCCCGCGCACCGTGGCGGTGCTCCCCGTCCATCTGTACGGCAAGCTCGCCGACATGGCAGGGCTGCGGGCCGTCGCCGACCGGCACGGGCTGCGGATCGTCGAGGACGCCTGCCAGGCGCTCGGCGTGACCGGTGTGGGGCAGTACTCCGACGCGGCCGCCCTCAGCTTCAACCCGTACAAGAACGTCGGGCTGTGCGGGAAGGCCGGTGCCGTCGTCACCGGCTCGGCCGAGATCGCCGAGCGCTGCCGGGTGATCGGCTACCACGGCTTCGAGCCGGGCCGGAAGAACGTCAAGTGCGAGGCGTTCGGGCTCAACGCCCGCATCGACAACACCATGGCCGCGATCGGCCTGGCCCTGCTGCCCTGGACCAGCCTGCGCGGGCTGCGGCGCACTTGCCTCGCCCGGCGCTACGTCGACGCGCTGCGCCCCCTCGTCGAGGAGGGCGTGCTTGAAGCGCCCGCCTTCGCCCCCGACCACTCCTGGCACCTGTTCCCCGTGCTGCCGACCGGCGGCGGGGCGGTCCGCGACGCCGTGCTGGAGGACCTGGCGCGGACGAGCCGGGTGGAGGCGGACGTCTACTACCCGGTCCTGACGCACGAGCAGGGGACACCCGTGCGCGAGCGGCTCTTCGGACAGGCACACCTGCCCCGGACCGAGTGGCTGCACCACCGCGTACTGCACCTGCCGCTGCACGCGGGCCTGTCCCTCGGCGAGCAGGACCGCGTGGTCGAAGCGCTGTACGCCGCGATGCGCCGGGCCCGGTGACGGCATGACCGACACCCTGTCCTCCGATGCCGCCGGCGTCCCGGCCCCGGATCCGCCGCCCCACCTGCGTCTTCCGGAGCCGGCCGGCTGGGCCGCGTTCTCCGACTTCGACGAGACCTACCTGGCCCATGCCGCGACCCCCGGGCAACGGGCCCACCTGGCCGCGCTGGAGGAGTTCCTGCTGACGGAGGCCGTGGAGCACGGCCTGCTGTTCGGCTGGGTCACGGGCAGCTCGCTGGCCTCCGTGCGGGAGAAGATGGCGCGCTGCGGCGCCCGCGTCCTGCCGCACTTCGTGGCCGGCGCGCTGGGCACCGAGCTGACGTTCTTCCCCGACGGCATCGCCCGCCCGGACCCCGAGTGGCGGCAACTGCTGCTGGACAGCGGATTCGACCGGGCCCGGGTCGCCGAGGCCGTGGACCGCCTCGCCCGGCTCGGAGTCGGGCTGTTCCCGCAGAACGCCCCGCACACCGGGAACCCGACCGAGTTCCTGGTCAGCCACTACTTCCGCTCCCTCGGCGACCCGCAGCGCGACGAGCAGAGCCTCGCCCTCGTGCGGGACCTCGCCGACGAGTACGGCCTCGGGATCAACGTGAGCCGCTGCAACCCCGCCACCGGGGATCCCGCCGACTGCTACGACGTCGACTTCCTGCCTCAGGTGTGCGGGAAGCGCAACGTCGTCCGGCACCTGTGTGCCCGTTTCGGCGTCGCGCCGGAGCGGACCCTCGCCTTCGGCGACAGCGGCAACGACCTGGAGATGCTGGGCGCCGTGCGCCACGGCTACCTCGTCGCCAACTGCACGCCCGAAGCCAGGAGCCGCTTCCCGCAGGTGTCGCCCCACCCGCACACGCGGGCTCTCCTCACCGCCTTCCGTCACCACCTCGGCCGCTGACCCGCTCCCCCGGCCCGGCAGGTCCGGGCCGGCGGGCCGTCCCTGAAGAAGAGGCAGACCATGCAGATAGGAATCATCGGCGCCGGCGGCATCGCTCTCGCCCACCTGCGCGCCGCCGAGACCGTCCCCGGCGTCGTACCGGCAGGGGTGTACGACGTGCTGCCCGACAAGGCGGCGGAACTGGCCGAGCGCTTCGGCTGCCCCGTCTTCTCCTCGACGACCGAGCTGTACCGGCATGTCGACGCCGTCGTCATCGCCTCGCCCAACCACACGCACGCCGACTACGCCGTGGAGGCCGTCCGGCACGGCAGGCACGTGCTCTGCGAGAAGCCGATGACGACGACGGTGGCGGAGGCCGAGCGCATCACGGCACTGGCCGAGGAGAGCGGCCTGGTGTGCGCCATGGGTTTCAACTACCGCTATCTGGAGGCCATCGGCGAGATCAGGAACCTGGTACGGAGCGGGGAGCTGGGTTCCATCCTCTTCGCGGAGGCCGGCTTCCGCCGCGGCAGCGCGCTGACCCGTTCCCGTTTCACCTGGCGGGACAGCGCTCTGGGCCGTTCCACCAGCGGTTCCCTCGGCGACCTGGGCGTGCATCTGGTCGACATGCTCGACCGCCTCTTCGACAGCCCGGTCGACAGCACGAGCTGCCGCACCAAGCTCCAGGTCAACGTGCCGCAGAAGGAGGGCCAGGACGTCCAGGTCGACGACTACGCCTTCGTCAGCGGCCGGCTGGAGAACGGCACCTTCTTCAACCTGGTCACCTCCAAGTCCTCGCTGCCGGAGGAACTCGGCTTCTCGCTGAAGATCATCGGCGACCGCAAGGAGCTGTACTACCACTCCAAGGACGACACGACGTACTTCCTGAAGTCCCGTGTCACCTGGGAGCAGGGCACGTTCACCCGCGAGGAGACGCTCGCCTCGCCGCCCGGTGAGGTGCCCGGCTGGAGCGACACCTTCCGGCACCAGCTGCGGGAATGGCGCGACGCGGTCGCCGCGCGGGACACCGGCGGCGCACGCAGCTCCGACAGTGCCCTGGCCCGCTTCGGCGACGGACTGCGCAGCCAGCGGGTGCTGGAGCGCCTGCTGGCGGGCGACCAGAGCCACGCGCTCGCCGCCCCGGTGTCCTCGTGACCCCGCACGACGTACCCGGCGGGGGCGCCGCACGGAAGAGGAACGTCCGGTGACCGGGACCTCGACGCGGGCCGCGCCACCCGGCTCCACCGTGACGCGGCCCCTGTTCAGCCCGTTCGCCGTCGTCGCGTCGTGTGTGGGCTTCGCCCTGATCGGGGCCCTTCAGGCGCTGTACGGCCCGGCGATCCCCGCGTTCCGCGCGGAGTTCGGCCTGTCGCCGGCCGGCGCCGGGCTGAGCCTGAGCGCTCACTTCGTCGGCGGCGTGGCCGGTGTGCTGCTGCTCAACCGGGTGCACGGCCGGCTGGGCAACAGAACCCTGCTGTCCGCCTCCTACGCGCTGATGGCTCTCGGCGGGGCCGGTTTCGCGCTGGCCCCCACCTGGCCGTGGGCGCTGGTCTGCGCGCTGGTGACCGGGGTGGGCTTCGGCGGCATCGACTACGGCCTCAACCAGCTGTTCTCGGTGGGCTTCGGCCGCCGCAGCCCGGCCATGCTCAACATCATCGGCGCGGCCTACGGCCTCGGTGCCGTGGGCGGCCCCGCGCTCCTCGGGCTGCTGGGCCCGGGCGAGTACCCGGCCGTCTTCGCCGGGTTCGCCGCGCTGTCCGCCGTACTGGTGCTGGCGCAGCGCGGCGTCCGCGAGGGAGGGGAGACCCCCGCCCCGGCGCCGTCCGACGGGCAAGACGAGGAGGGCAAGGAGGGCTCTCCCGGACTGCGGGGCTCGGTGGCCCTGGTCGTCACGGTCTTCATCGTGCTGTACGTCCTGATGGTGGCGGTGGAGACCGGGGTCGGCGGATGGGAGCCGACGCATCTGGAGTCCGTCGGGCACGACGCGGCGACCGCGGCCACGGCGACCTCGGCCTTCTGGCTGATGGTGACCGTGGGCCGGCTGCTGGTCGCACCGCTGACGCTGCGCTGGTCCGTGCAGACGATCATGGTCGTCAGCTCCGTCGGCATGGTGGCCTGCCTCCTGCTCGCCCTGATCCCGGCTGCCGCGCCGTACGCGTACGCCGGTGTCGGCCTCTTCCACGCGCCGATCTTCCCCACGGGGCTGCCGTGGCTGTCCCGGGCGGTACCGCGGGCGCGCCGGGCCGGAGCCTATGTGATCGCCGCCTCGATGATCGGCGGGGTGGCAGCCGGGCCGGTGCTCGGCAAGGGCATCGAACTGGCCGGTGTCGACGCCGTACCGGTGCTGCTGGCCCTGCCCGCGGCCGGTTGTCTCGCGGCCACCTGGTGGCTGATCCGGGCCACCGGGGACCGTCCGCCGTCCTGAACCGCGAACGCGCTCACGTGAGAGGCTGTCATGCTGTACGAGAACGCCGACGACGTCATACTCGACGATGTCTTCCTCGGTCTCGCCGGGTTCATCCCCGGAGTGGAACTCGCCCTGAAGCTGGAGGGGTTGAACCCGGCCGGGTCGATCAAACTGAAAGCGGCCGTGGGACTCGTGGAGGCCGCCGAGAACAGCGGCGCCCTCGTCCCCGGCGGCCATGTCATCGAGTCCTCGTCGGGCAACCTGGGCATCGCGCTCAGCTCGGTCTGCGCGTCCCGGGGATACGCCTTCACCTGCGTGGTGGACCCGAACACCTCGCAGCAGAGCAAGGCGTTGATGCGAGCCCTGGGAGCCGAGGTGGTCCTGGTCGGCGAACGCGACGCGTGCGGTGGCTATCTACAGTCCCGCATCGACTACATCGCGGCACGGCTGCGCGAGCACCCGTGGCTGGTGTGGCCGAACCAGTACGCGAACCAGGCCAATCCCCAGGCGCACCACGACATGACCGCACCCTCGATCATCAAGCAGTTCCCCACGGTCGACCACCTGTTCGTCGGGGCGGGCACCACCGGGACGCTGATGGGTGTGGCCCGGTACTTCCGGCACTACTCGCCGCACACCCGGATCGTCGCCGTGGACACGGAAGGGTCGATCACCTTCGGCTTCCCCCCGGGCCCCCGGCGCATCCCCGGACTCGGCACCAGCCGCCGGCCCGAGATCTTCCGTCCCGGTCAGGCCGACGAGACCGTCCTGGTGCCGGAGGCGGACGCGATCCGCATGTGCCGCCGGCTCGCGGCCGAACGCGGTCTGCTCCTCGGCGGGTCGACCGGCGCGGTGCTCGCGGGCGTGCAGCGTCTGCGCGCGGACATTCCCTCCGGGGCCCGGGTGGTGGCGATCTCCCCGGACAACGGCGACCGCTACCTCCAGACCGTCTACAGCGACGAATGGGTCCTCGACCACTACTCCCCCACCGCCCTGGAAACAGCCGGATAAACCCCGCGAACACCGACTCGGAGAACAGGAACAGCACATGTTCGAATTCAGCGTCATAGGCGGCCGGACGGCCCGGCAGATCATCGCCGACCACCGTCCCGGCATCGTGAGCGAGGTCAGGGAGACCTACCTCACCCACCGGGCCGGGGACACGGTGAACCCGGACAGCCACTTCCTCCGCTTCCCGGAGAAGCCGGACAGCCGGATCATCGCCCTGCCCGCCTATCTCGGCGGCAAACACGGCCTGGCGGGGATCAAGTGGATCTCCAGCTTCCCGCACAACATCGACCAGGGCGTGCCCCGCGCCTCGGCGGCCCTGCTGCTCAACGACTACACGACCGGCTACCCCTTCGCCCTGCTGGAGGCGTCCCAGATCAGCGCCGCCCGCACCGCGGCCTCCGCGGTCCTGGCCGCCGAGGTGCTCACGGGCGGCACCGCCGCACGGCGGGTCCTGCTGGTGGGCGGCGGCATCATCGCCCGCAACATCACGGAGTTCTTCGCCGCCCGGGGCTGGACCTTCGACAGTCTCGCGGTCCACGACCGCAGCCCGGAGTACGCCGCGGCGCTGGCCGACCACACCTCCACCCGGCTCGGGTACGCCGCGGAGGCGGTGTCCGACCTGCCGGCCGAGCTGGAGAAGGCCGACGTCGTCGTCCTCGCCACCACGGCCGCCGTGCCGCACATCGTCGACCCGGACTCCTTCGCCCCGGGGCAGCTGGTGCTGAACATCTCGCTGCGGGACATCGCGCCGGAGATCATCGCGGAGTCGTACAACGTGGTCGACGACGTCGAGCACTGCCTCAAGGCCGACACCTCCGTGCACCTGGCCGAGCAGAAGTACGGCCACCGCGACTTCATCAGCGGGACGCTCGCCGACGTCATGCGGGGCGACGCCGTGGTGGGCCGCGACAGGCCCCTGGTCTTCTCGCCGTTCGGACTCGGCGTCCTGGATCTCGCGGTCGGCGCCTTCGTCTACCAGAAGGCCGTGGAGGCCGGCTCCCACACCGTCATCGAGGACTTCTTCGGGGAGACCCGGCGCTGGTGAGCCGCCGGACCGCAGCGTCCGCCGTCCGTTCGCGCCTCTCCCCCCTTCAGAAAGAGGACCAGCCATGCAGCCCGCCCGCTTCGTTCCCGGCCCGCCCGTTCTCCAGCCGGAGCGCGGGATCTTCTCCCTCGGTGAACTGACGTCCGAGACCGTGCACCGACTGGCGCGCCGCGCCTGCGACTTCTACGACGACCCGGACGCCGGCGGACGCCCGCTGCACGGCCGGACGGTCGGGGTCCTGTTCACCCGGACCTCCACCCGGACCCGCACCGCGTTCACGGCGGGTGCCATCAAACTCGGGGGCGCACCTGTGACGTTCGGTCCGGACGACCTCCAGACGAACACGGGCGAATCACTCACGGACACCGGTCGCGTGCTCGGTTCCATGCTGGACCTGCTGGTGGCCCGGACCGCGGGCCCACTGGCCGAGCTGCGCACGCTCTCCGGCTCCGGCGGCATCCCGGTGGTCAACGCCATGGCGACCGAGGAGCACCCCACCCAGGGCATCTGTGACCTGGCCACCATCTCCCTGGTCAGGGGCGGCCTCGAAGGCGTGAACGTGCTGTACCTCGGGGAGGGCAACAACACGGCGACGGCCCTGGCCCAGGGGCTGTCGCACGTGCCCGGCTGCCGGGTCGTCTTCGCCACCCCGCGCGGTTACGGGCTCCCCGCACAGGTGCTGGAGGAGACCGCGGCACGTGCCGCCGAGCACGGCGCGGAGGTGGTCGAGACCCACTCTCTGGACGAGCTGCCCGACCGGGTCGACTTCGTCTACACCACCCGCTGGCAGACGACCGGCACCAGCAAGGGCGACGCGCACTGGCGGGAGGCGTTCCGGCCCTTCCACGTCGACGACGCCCTCATGAACCGCTGGCCGGACGCCTGGTTCCTGCACGACCTGCCGGCGCACCGCGGTGACGAGGTCGCGGCCGGCGTGCTGGACGGGGAGCGGTCCGTGGCCTGGCTCCAGGCCCGGATGAAGCTCACCAGCGCCATGGCGGCACTCGAATGGGCGGTCGGGACGACCTGAGCCCCGGCGGTGCCGGCGGGGGCCCGGGCCGCCTCAGCGCGCGGTCTGCGTGTGCACGTGCTCCACCAGCCGGGTCAGCGCGTCCGGGTCGGTGGACGGCATGACGCCGTGACCGAGGTTGAAGACGTGGCCCTCCAGGTCCTTCGCCGACTCCAGGACCTCACGGGTCTTGGCCTCGACGGCCTCCGTCGGGGCGAACAGCACGGTCGGGTCGAGGTTGCCCTGGAGCGCCTTGCCGGGGCCGATGCGGCGGGCGGCCTCGTCCATCGGGACGCGCCAGTCGACGCCGACGACGTCCGCGCCGGCCTCGCTCATGAGCGGGAGCAGCTCGCCGGTGCCGACCCCGAAGTGGATGCGCGGGACGCCGTAGCCGGCCACGGCGTCGAAGACCTTGGCCGACGCCGGCAGCACCGAGCGGCGGTAGTCGACGGGGGCCAGCGCACCGGCCCAGGAGTCGAACAGCTGCACCGCCGAGGCGCCCGCCTCGATCTGCACCTTCAGGAACGCGGCGGTGATGTCCGCGAGGCGGTCGAGCAGGTCGGCCCACAGCTCCGGGTCGCCGTACATCATCGCCTTGGCGTTCTCGTAGGTGCGGGACGGGCCGCCCTCGACGAGGTAGCTGGCGAGGGTGAAGGGGGCGCCGGCGAAGCCGATGAGGGGCGTGGCGCCGAGCTCGCGGGTGAGCAGACCGATGGCCTCCGTGACGTAGGAGACGTCCTCGGGGGTCAGGTCGCGCAGCTGCGCGAGGTCGGCGCGGGTGCGGATCGGGTGCTCGACGACCGGGCCGACGCCGGGCTTGATGTCGAGGTCGATGCCGATGGCCTTGAGCGGGACGACGATGTCGCTGAAGTAGATCGCCGCGTCCACGCCGTGCCGGCGCACCGGCTGGAGGGTGATCTCGGTGACCAGTTCGGGCCGCATGCAGGATTCGAGCATCGGGATGCCCTCGCGCACCTTGCGGTACTCCGGCAGTGAGCGCCCGGCCTGCCGCATGAACCACACCGGCGTGTGCGGTACGGGCTCGCGCCGGCAGGCCTTGAGGAAGGCGGAGTCGTATGCGGCGGACGGCTGCTGGGCCCTGGGGGCGTCGTTGGCACTCACGGGGCCAAGTTTCGCACGCCGCCGGACAGCACTATTCAGCCCCTGGACAGGCGCGGGGTGTCTAGCCCCGCACCCGGGCTCCGGTCCCCGTAATCTTCCCGCATGGCTGCGGCTCAGGGACGACTGTCGGACGGCGCTGGCGGTATGGACGAAGCGAAGGACACCGAGAACGACCGGCGGGAGGCGGACTCCGCCCCGCTGCCCTTCCGGGCCGCCGTCGACGCGCTGCGGGCGGCGCGGCTGCGGCCCCAGATCGAGGTCGAGCCGACGCCCGCGCCGAAGCGGCTCGCCCCCTACTCCTACGCGCTGGAGGCGGCTGTCGTCGACGGCGACCAGGACCTGGCCGACGGCCGGCTGGTGCTGCTGCACGACCCGGCCGGGCACGACGCGTGGCGCGGGACGTTCCGGCTGGTGACGCTGGTGCGCGCGGAGCTGGAGCCGGAGATGGCGGCGGATCCGCTGCTGCCGGAGGTGTGCTGGTCCTGGCTGACCGGTGCGTTGCAGACGCGCGGGCTGACGTACGGGGAGCCGAGCGGCACCGTCACGCGCGCGAGCTCCCACTACTTCGGCGGTCTGTCCGCGCGTCCGGCCGCCTCGCAGATCGAGATCCGCGCGTCGTGGACGCCGCGCGAGGGCCTGGGCGGTGTCCCGGACACGGCCGCGCACCTGGCGTCCTGGTGCGATCTGCTCGCCCAGATCGCGGGGCTGCCCCCGGCCGGTCCGGGCGACGCGTCCGTGGTGACTCTGCCCCAGCGGCGAGGGCCGCAGTCCCGCTGACCGATTCCCGGAACACCCCTTGATCGACCCCTGACCGCCTCGCACTGATCGACCTTGTGCGGGGCGGTCAACCATGTCCTGCCGACGATCACACCTGAGTACCCCTCTTGGCCGAATCACTTTGTCGATACGGCCACTTTCGACCGCGTACCGACGCAGACCGAAACCGTTCCACCTTCGAATGATCGACCGCGTGTCCGAATTGCACGGATTGTTATCACTGAATCGTGATCATTCTCTAAAGGCGGACGGGTTCGGTGCCGAAGACGACTGTGACCTTGAAAGCACGGTTCGTCCCGGCTTCACCCCCACGAGCCGGCCCCGTCCCGCACCCCAGGAGGCCTGGTGTCCGTTCTCCTCGAGCAGCCCGCAAGCCTGGTCGCCTACCGCCCGAACAAGCCGACCGCCATGGTGGTCGTGGCCGACCCGCGCGTCCGCTCCACCGTCACCCGCCACCTGTGGGCGCTCGGTGTGCGCGACGTCATCGAGGCCTCGTCCATCGCGGAGGCTCGTCCCCGCATCGGCAACCCCCGCGACATCTGTGTCGCCGACGTCCACCTGCCGGACGGTTCCGGCCTCACCCTGCTGTCGGAGACCCGCGCCGCGGGCTGGCCCAACGGGCTCGCCCTCTCCGCCGCCGACGACATCGGCGCGGTGCGCAACGCACTCGCCGGCGGAGTGAAGGGATACGTCGTCACCGGCACCCGTACCAACGTCGGGCTCCCCACCCGGCCGGGCGCCGCCCCCATCGGCGCCGCCGCCGCACGACTGCACCGCCGCCCCCCGGGTGCCCCGAGCCACCCGGGCGGCTACCGCGAACTGTCCGGCCGCGAGGTCGAGGTGCTGCGGCTGGTCGCGGAAGGCCAGTCGAACAAGGCGATCGGCGTCTCGATGGGCCTGTCCGCCCTGACCGTCAAGAGCCACCTCGCCCGTATCGCCCGCAAGCTCGGCACGGGCGACCGGGCGGGCATGGTCGCGGTGGCGCTGCGGACCGGGATCATCCACTGACCCGCTCCGCCGTGACCCTTCGTGATCCTTCCCGCACGTGAGCGGGACCGCCCGCCGGCCCCCTTCATGTCACGCACGGTTCGCGAACCCGCCGCTTCCCCGACATGACTGGTTTGCGACCCTCTGGCGCCCGTCGACGGAACGTTCCGTCGACGGGCGCTGTCCATACATGGATACCCTTGACAGGTGACCGACGCCCACGACACCGCAGCAGACAGCTCACTGCGAACCACCGGAGGCGCCCCTCCGGACGACGGCGGATCTTCTGTTACGGAGGCGCCGATCCCTTTGTTGGAGCCGCGTGAGGGCATTCCGCCCGTCATCGCGGACGAGGCGGCCCTGGCCCGGGTGATCGCCGCCTTCGAGGCGGGATCGGGGCCCGTCGCCGTCGACGCCGAGCGCGCCTCCGGCTACCGCTACGGGCAGCGCGCCTACCTCGTGCAGCTGCGCCGCCAGGGCGCCGGAACGGCTCTGATCGACCCCGTGGCCTGCCCCGACCTGTCCGCCCTCGGTGACGCCCTGTCCGGCGTCGAGTGGGTGCTGCACGCCGCAACCCAGGACCTGCCCTGCCTGCGCGAGATAGGCATGGTGCCGACGCGGCTGTTCGACACGGAGCTGGCCGGGCGGCTCGCCGGGTTCCCCCGGGTCGGCCTCGGCGCGATGGTCGAGAGCGTGCTGGGCTTCGTCCTGGAGAAGGGGCACTCCGCCGTCGACTGGTCGACCCGGCCCCTGCCCGAGCCCTGGCTGCGCTACGCGGCGCTGGACGTCGAGCTGCTCGTCGACCTGCGCGACGCGCTGGAGAAGGAGCTGGACCGGCAGGGCAAGCTGGAGTGGGCCCGCCAGGAGTTCGACGCGATCGCCTCGGCTCCCCCGCCGGAGCCCCGCAAGGACCCGTGGCGGCGTACGTCCGGCATGCACAAGGTGCGCCGCCGGCGGCAGCTGGCCGTCGTCCGGGAGCTGTGGCAGGCCCGGGACCGGATCGCCCAGCGGCGGGACGTGTCGCCGGGCAAGGTGCTCGGGGACACGGCGATCGTGGAGGCGGCGCTGGCTCTTCCGGCCAATGTGCATGCACTGGCCGCGCTGAACGGTTTCGGACACCGCGTGGGCAAGCGGCAGCTGGAGCAGTGGCAGGCGGCGGTGGACCGGGCGAAGGCGCTGAGCGAGGCGCAGCTGCCGCAGCCGGGGCAGCCGGTGACCGGGCCTCCGCCGCCGCGCGCCTGGGCCGACAAGGACCCCGCGGCCGCAGCGCGGCTGTCCGCCGCCCGGGCCGGGGTGTCGGCGCTGGCCGAGCAGGTCGGCATGCCGCAGGAGAACCTGATCACCCCGGACACGGTCCGGCGGGTGTGCTGGGAGCCGCCGGCGGTTGTCGACGCCGAGTCCGTGGCGGCTGCGCTGACAGCTCACGGCGCGCGTCAGTGGCAGGTCGAGCAGGTGACACCGGTGCTGGTGGAGGCGCTGTCCGTCAAGGAGGCCTAGCTAGGGCCTGTCGTTTGGATCACGCCGCGGACGCGGCGATGACGAGCCGCTGCCGATTCCCTGCGACCTGATCCAAACGACAGGCCCCAACCGCCGGAAGGGCGTCTACTTCGTGGCACCTCGGGTGAAACCGTTGTAGATGAACCGCTGGAGGAACAGGAAGACGACCAGCGTGGGGACGATGACGAGGATCGCTCCCGCCGAGATCGTCTCCCAATGGGCGCCGAACGGGCCCTTGAAGCGGAACAGCGACGTCGAGATCACGCCAAGATCTTCGGAGGGCATGTAGAGGAAGGGGATGTAGAAGTCGTTGTAGACGGTGATCCCCTTCACGATCACGACCGTCGCTGTCGCCGGTTTCAGCAGCGGGAAGATGATCTTGCGGTAGACGGTGAAGGCGTTGGCGCCGTCGATGCGGGCCGACTCGTCCAGGGAGACCGGGATCGAGCGGACGAACTGCAGAAAGATGTAGATCGAGACGATGTCGGTGCCCATGTAGAGGGCGATCGGCGCCCAGAGGCTGTCGAACATCGTCGGCGCTCGCCGTACCGGCGAAGGCCAGCAGGGCGGCGCAGGCCAGGCCGGCCGCGGCGGTCACACGTGTGCGCATGGAAAAGCTCCTGTCATTCGCAGGGACACGTGACTCCACCGTCACCCGGAGCAGGACGGCGCGACATCCATGGGCGTCCGAACGGGGTGCCGGGGCCGGGACCGCGCTCTCCGGATGCAGGCCGCGCTCCCGGGGGGAATGGTGATATCGGACCCGTTTTTCAGCACCGGGGCCGCCCCGGCGATCCGGACCCTAGGAGCAGAGAACATGTCGACCTCAGAGCCCGCCGCATCCCGGCCGTCCGAGGACCGCGCCACCCCGGACCGCCTGCTCCACGCCCGTACCGGCACCGACGTGTCACCGGAGGACCTCGTCCTCGCCTCGGGCAAGGACATCACCCCGCGCAACATCGAGTGGGCCAAGCGCAAGCTGGCGGCCGAGGGCCCGGCCGCCCTGGAGAAGCTCCTGCCCTAGCCGCGGCCTTCCCCGGCACGCGGAAAGCCACCGGCCCGGCGCGGATGCGCTCGGGTCCGGTGGCCTCGTGCGTGCCGGTGTGGGCTCACGCCGGCAGGTGGGTCACACCCTGCCGTCGCCCCTGGTCACAACCTGCCGTCGCCCTCGGGAAAGACACCGTCCTCGGAAAGGGCGTCGTCCTCGGGAAGGGCGTCGTCGTCCTCCACCACGTGCACGGCGGCCTCCTCGGCACCGGCCGCTCCGCCGTCGATGCCGACGTCCGTCGCGACGGTCTCCTTCGTGGTGTCGGCGTGCGCGCCCTCGTCCGGGGCCAGCAGCCGGCCGGCGCGGGCGGTGCCCGCCTCGGGGTCGACCGGTTCACCGTCGCCGTCCGGGGCGTCGCCGACCCCGTCCCCGGCGGACTCGGCGGCCACGTCGGGGACCTCCTGGGCCAGCCGTTCGTCGAGGGTCTCGCCCTCGTGCTGCTCGGCGGCGGTGGTGCCGCGCTTGGTGACGCCGAGGGGCTTCTCCGGCGGGGAGTAGCCCTCGTCGAGGGTGTCGTCGTACGTCCGCTCGTCGACGGCGTCCTGAAGGTCCAGCGGCGCGGCGTCCTCCTGCTCCTCGTTGGTCCCGGTGGGCTGGTACGCATCGTCCGCCATCGGTTCGGAGCGCATCGGTTCCGTGCCCATCACTCCTGCCTTCCTGTCGCGCTGCTCGACTCGTTCGTCTCTCCTGTCCGTTCCGCGTTTCCCGTTACGCGGGCTTCAACCTCGGCGGATGGGCCCCCGCCGGGCGGGGAGAGCGAACATCCCGCAGGCCAACAGGAGCTAAAACCCTGGTCTGCCCCGGACATTACCCACCGGTCAATCTTGAAAGATCAAGGAGTGGGACTATCATCACTCGCACACACGCTGTGACCGGCTGCGGACGCGGCGGCAGCACGGTATCCACGACCCCTTGTTCACCGCTCCCGGGCCCGAGGTCATCCTCCTCCGTCCGGCGGCGGGCTCCACCCCACCCCCCAACGCCCCGGGACGGCCTGCCCGCCTCCGGTCGTGCACAAGTGAAAGCAGCGCATCCATGAGCTACAGCAGGGGCAGAGGGCTGCAGGCCAACGTCCTCAGCACGTTCGACACCGTGGTGATGGCGGTCGCCGGCAGCGCACCGGCGTATTCGCTGGCCGCGACCACGGCCGTCCTGGTCGGCGCGGTGGGACTGGCCAGCCCGGCGGCCCTGCTGTACTGCGCGATACCCATGCTGGGCATCGCGCTGGCGTTCAGCTACCTCGGCCGGATCGACGTCAACGCGGGTGCCAGCTACTCGTGGGTGGGGCGCACGCTCCACCCCTTCCTGGGATTCATCAGCGGCTGGGCACTGGTGATCTCGGCGACGATCTTCATGGTGGCCGGTTCGCTGCCCGCCGGGTCGATGACGCTCGCGCTCTTCGACGAGAAGCTGGCCGAGAACACCGCGCTGTCCACGGTGGTCGGCGCGGCCTGGTTCCTGATCATGCTGTTCGTGGTGCTGGGCGGCGCCCGGCTCACCGTCCGAGCGCAGCTGGTCATGTCGGGTGTCGAGCTGGCCATTCTGGCGCTGTTCGCGGTGCTCGCCTTCTTCCACACCGGCAACGCCCGCGCCTTCGACTGGTCCTGGCTCGGCTTCTCCCACTTCGACGGCATGGCCGGCTTCGCGTCGGGCGCGCTCATCGCCGCGTTCTACTACTGGGGCTGGGACGTCACCAGCAACCTCAGTGAGGAGACCCGCAACAGCCGCCGTACGACGGGGCTCGCGGGCCTGATCGGAGTGGGCATCGTCTTCCTGCTGTTCGAGGTGTTCACCATCGCGGTGAACGTGATCCTGTCCTCGAAGCAGATCGAGGAGAACGACGCGAACGTGCTGGCGGTGCTCGGCGAGGAGATCTGGCCGGGCTGGGGCGGCAAGCTGCTGATCGTGGCCGTGATGCTGTCCACCATCGCCACGCTGGAGACGACGCTGATCCAGGTCACGCGTTCGCTGTTCGCGATGGGCCGGGACCGTACCATGCCGGCGGCGCTGGGCCGGGTGCACCGCCGGTGGAACACCCCCTGGGTGGCGATCGTGGTGGTCGGGGCGATGGCGCTGGCGATGTTCATCGCCTCCAACGCCCTGGGCTCGGTGGGTGACATCCTCTCCGACGCCATCTCGGCGATCGGCCTGCAGATCGCGGTCTACTACGGGCTCGCCGGCCTCGCGGTGGTCGTCGCGTACCGGAAGATGCTGCTGAAGTCCCCGGCCAACTTCCTCTTCGGCGGCCTGTGGCCGCTGTGCGGCGCCCTGTTCATGTTCTGGGTGTTCGTGGAGTCGCTGGGCGAGCTGTCCAGCGCCGCGATCACGATCGGCATCGGCGGCCTCGCGGTCGGGCTGGTCCCGATGCTCTGGTACTGGAGGCAGGGCAGCGACTACTACCGGCCCGCGAAGCTGGACGCCTCCCGGGCGGTCGAGACGGACTACGTCCCCGACGAACAGGACGCACACGCCCGGGTCCACGAGGGTCTGTCCACCGACTTCTGAGGAGGACCCCGATGGCGCGAGGCAGTCTCAGACGTGGTTTCACTCCCGACTTCGACCCCGACTGCGGGGACACCGACCTCACCTCCGCCCGCCAGGACGTGGTGATCGGCCGCTGGCAGGGGCTGCGGGACCTGCTGGCCGCCACCGGCCGCGACTGGACTGCCCGGGGGCACCGGATCCGGCAGCTCGCGCAGGTGTGCGCGGGCAGTTCGACGGTGGAGTCCTGGCTCTCGGCCGACGCCCACAGCGCCGACGCGCTGGTGCTGCGGGCGGCGACGGAGACCGCCCGCACCTTCAACGTGGCCATCGCGGCGGGGCGGGGCGTGCCGATCGACCAGCACCGCGTCGACGCGGCGGTGCTGGCCTGTCTGACGGCGGCGCAGGCGTACCCGGAGGACCCGACGCCGTGGGTGTCGCTGATCTCGGTGGCGCGCCTGTACCCGTCGGGGGTGCGCCGGCAGGAACTGGGGCGCTGGTGGGACGAGTTGCACGGGCGTGACCCCTACAGCGTCGAGGGGCACCTCCAGGTCCTGCACTACTACTCGGCGCGCTGGCACGGCACGCACGGTCTGATGTACGACTTCGCCCGGGACGCGGCCGGGGTGGCGCCACCCGGCTGTCCGCTGCCGGTGCTGGTGCAGTACGCCCGGGTCGAGGAGTACCGCTTCGCCCTGGACGCGGCACAGGGCAGGCACTCCGCTGTGGGGCTCTCGCAGCACTGGAGCCATGACGGTGCGGCGAGCGACGTGCGGCGGACCTGGCAGCGCTGGGTCATGAGCCGGACGGAGAGCGGGATCGCGCCCGCCGAGCTCCGCGACTTCAGCTACCTGGCCCACGCGGCCTGTTCCGCCGGCGCCAAGGACATCGCGGGTGTCCTGCTCGGCATGCTGGGGCCCCGCGCGACCCGGACCCCGTGGTCGTACACGGGCGATGCGGAGCGGCAGATCGTCAAGTGGCGCAAGGAGCTGCGGCCGGGGGCGTGAGCGCCTGCTACGAGTGCTGAGGAGGGGCCAGGTCCCCCGACCACTTCTCCTCGATGCGCCCGGCCCTCCACACCACGAGCGCCACAGCCCAGGTGGCGAAGAACAGGGCGACGACGACGTAGCCGAGGATGTTGAGGTCGAGGCCGGAGACCCGGTCCCAGAAGGGGCCGTGCAGGCCGAGCTGTTCGGCGAGGAGGCCGAGGAGCTCGACCGTACCGATGAGGAGGGCCACGGCGACGGACAGGCCGGTGATGGTGAGGTTGTAGTAGACCTTGCGGACCGGCTTGGAGAAGGCCCAGCCGTAGGCGAAGTTCATGAACGAGCCGTCGACGGTGTCGAGGAGGCACATCCCCGCGGCGAACAGGACGGGCAGGCACAGGATCGCGTACCAGGGCAGTCCGGAGGCGGCGCCGGAGCCGGCCAGGACGAGCAGGGCGATCTCGGTGGCGGTGTCGAAGCCGAGGCCGAACAGCAGGCCCAGCGGGTACATGTGCCAGGGCTTGGAGACGGACTTCGTGACCCGGCCCAGCAGGCGGTTCATGAAGCCGCGGTTGTCCAGCTGCTTCTCCAGGGCGGCCTCGTCGTAGCGGCCCGAGCGCATGGCGCGGAACACCTTCCAGATGCCGGCCAGGATGACGAGGTTGACGCCCGCGATGAGGTAGAGGAACGTCCCCGAGACGGCCGTGCCGATCAGGCCGGTGACGTCGTGCAGCGCGGAGCCGTCGTCACGGACGGGCCCGGCCAGGGTCTTCACACCGAGGGTGAGCAGGAAGGCCAGGGCGAAGACGACACTGGAGTGGCCGAGGGAGAACCAGAAGCCGACCGACAGCGGCCGCTGTCCCTGCCCCATCAGCTTGCGGGTGGTGTTGTCGATGGCGGCGATGTGGTCGGCGTCGAAGGCGTGCCGCATGCCGAGCGTGTACGCGGTGACTCCGATGCCGACGCCGAAGGTCTGCGCGCCGATGGCGTGGTGCTCCGGGGCGACGATCGCGACGAGGGTGAACCAGCCGATCACGTGCAGGGCCAGGACGAAGGCCGCCATCCCCCCGACCCTGGTCCACTCCCGCCGCGTCATGGAGTTGCGGACGCGGTGCCAGGCCGTGCGCTGGGCGGGGGCCGGGGCGGGGAGGGGCGGAGTGGACTCAGGGGCGGCCGTCATCGGGGGAAGGTCTCTCTGTCGGATGAACGGCTGCGTCGGACAGCCTTGCGCCATCCTCCAGTACCTGCAAGTCATGTGCAGTAAAGCCCGCGACAGGTCTTGTCCATGGAACCGGAAACTCCGCCGGCGGGCCGTCCTCGCGACCGGGTGTCACACCCCGGCGTTCGGTCCGTCCGGCCGGGTGTGCCGCTGCTCGACCATCTCGCGGCTGAGCTCCTCCGTCTCCTCCTCGGTCAGCCGCTCGAAGCCGTCCTCGGTGATGACGGAGACGATCGGATAGATGCGGCGGGTGAGGTCGGGGCCGCCCGTAGCGGAATCGTCGTCGGCCGCGTCGTACAGCGCCTGGAGCGCTGCCAGGGCCGCCTCGCGGCGCGACATGCCCGGTCGGTACAGCTTCTTCAACGCGCCCCGGGCAAAGGGCGATCCGGAGCCCTCGGCATGGAAGCCGAACTTCTCGTAGCGGCCGCCGACGACGTCGAAGGAGAAGATGCGGCCCCGTGTGCCCTCGGGAGCCGCGGGGTCGTAGCCGACCAGCAGCGGGACGACGGCGAGGCCCTGCATGGCCTGGCCCAGGTTGTTCCGGATCATGGTGGCCAGCCGGGTGGCCTTCGCGGCGAGGGTCATGGGGATGCCCTCGATCTTCTCGAAGTGCGCCAGCTCGACCTGGTACAGCTTCACCATGTCCACCGCGAGCCCGACGGTGCCCGCGAAGGCGACCGCGCAGTGGTCGTCGGCGGGGTGCACCTTCTCCAGGTCGCGCTGGGCGATGAGGTTGCCCATCGTCGCCCGCCGGTCGCCGGCGATCAGCACGCCGTCCCGGTAGGTGAGGGCCAGCACGGTCGTGCCGTGCGGGACGCCCTCGGCCCGGACGCCGTCCGGCAGGACGCGCCGGGTGCTCAGCAGCTCGGGGCGGTGGGCCGCCAGGAAGTCCGTGAACGACGAGGAGCCCGCAGTGAAGAACTCCTCCCCCAGCCTGCCCTCGTGGTCGCTCGCCGTCATGCCGTTCCCCCCTCGATCGTGACCGTCAACCGACTCCTACCTGAGCCGGACGGTCGGGAAACGCCACTCGAGGTGTCAGGGGCCCGGCGCGACACGGACGTCCAGGTCCGAGATCCGGTGGACGGGCCAGGAGCGGGCGTAGCGGGGCGGGGTGCCGCCGGCCGGCGCGAGGTGGGCGACCGGGAGGCGGTCCGCGGTGCGCAGGATGCCGGACACGGTGATGTTCTCGTTGTTCCCGGACGTCGCCCCCGAGGAGCAACCGGTGTAGTAGCCGATGGGGATGGCCTCGTGACCGGTGAGCAGACAGGGCGGGCGGACGCCGAGCCGGTGCAGGGCGCCGGCGGTGCGGTCCCAGTCACGGCGGCTGTCGATGTTGCGGGACACCGCGCCGTGCAGAACGGCCAGTTGGGCCGCGAGGTGCCCGGCGAGGCAGAGCGCGACGAGTGTGGCGGCCACCGGGCGCCAGCTGCCGCGCGGTGTTCTGGCCAGGTGCCACAGGGCGTCGGCGACCGGGATCGCGAGCAGCGCGTAGGCCGGCTGGAGGAAGCGCGGCGCCGCGTAGCCGATCATGAAGAGGTACGGCAGCGCGGCCGTGGTGGCACAGACCAGCGGGACCAGGGTCCGTCCCGCACGCCCGGCCCGCACCGCGACAGCCAGCCCGAGGCCGGCCAGGACGGGCAGGGCGAACCACCAGAGGGTGACCAGGGGGGTGGGCATCGGCCCGGTGCACGGCCGGCACAGGGCGCGTCCGCCCAGGCTGCGCAACTGGTCGTCGACGGCGATCTGCCAGCCCAGTCCGCCCTGGATCCGGGAGGCCTCCGCCAGCCGCTCCCCCAGCCCGCCGAAGCCGGCGTAGGCCTCGATCACCCACGGCACGGCACCGGCCGCCAGGCCTGCCACCAGCACGAGCAGGAGGTGCCAGTGGCGGCGCACCAGGGCCAGGACGAGCAGCGGCACGGCCACGTAGGCCGCGTCGGTCGGACGCATCCACGCCATGAGCGCGGCGCCGGCGGCGAGTCCCCACAGGACGCCTGGGGAGGACCGTTCCGCCCGGGCCCGCAGGAAGCAGCCGACGCCGATCAGGGCTCCGATCGCCACCCAGTAGTTGGGCATGGCCTGCGGACCGTAGAAGAGGGTCATCCACAGGGACGCGAAAAGGGCCCCGCCGACGACCAGGACGCGGGTCGGGAACAGGCCCCGCCAGCAGCGCAGGGCCAGATAGAGGGCGATGCCGGACAGCACGGCCAGGTAGACGCGCAGCAGCGGGACGGACGACGACCAGGACGCGACGGGTGCGACCAGCAGCGAGACGCCGCGGGAGCGGGGTGCGCTGAAGAAGGCCGCGGGGTGGTGCGAGGTGACCTGGCTGACGTAGACGATCTCGTCCCAGCCGAGGCCCAGGACAGGCCGCACGAGGGCGAGCTGGGCGAGGGTGAAGACGACGGCGAGCGCGGCGAGCGGCCGGCTGCCGCGCGCCCCCGCAGTGGCGCGCGGCCCGGCGGACGGTTCGCGTCCCCGCCTCCCGGTGAGGATGGCGTTGGCGCCCTCAGGCATGTTCCGCCCCTAACCCTGATGATCGGAAAACACGATCAAGCTAACCCGCGGGGCGGGGGTGTGCAGGGCGGAACTCGGCCAACCGCCTGACCCGGAAGTGGGGGTCAGCGGGCGTTGGGGGCGCGGTGCGGGGGCTGGCTCGGGGCGGGGCGGTGGGCCAGCTCGGGGATGGGCCGGGAGACGGGGGCGTCCTCGCCGACCGTCAGTTCGGTGCCGTGGTGCCGGACGGTCAGGGGCGTGCCCGAGACCAGGGTGTACGTGGCGCGGTCGGCGGTCAGTTCCACCCGCAGGCACCGGCCGAGGAAGCCCACCGTGAAGGCGAGCCGGCTGTAGCGCTCGGGCAGGCGGGGCGCGAACCGCAGGGCGCCGTCGCTGCACCGCATGCCGCCGAACCCGGCGACCAGCGCCATCCAGGTACCGGCCAGCGAGGCGATGTGCAGTCCGTCACGGGTGTTGTGCTCCAGGTCCCCGAGGTCCATCAGCGCCGCCTCGGCCGTGTAGTCCGCGGCCAGGTCGAGGTGGCCGGACCGGGCGGCCATGACGGCCTGCACGCAGGCGGACAGGGAGGAGTCGCGAACCGTCAGCGGTTCGTAGTAGGCGAAGTTGCGGGCGATCTGCTCCTCGTCGAAGAACTCCTCGAAGAACGCGCCGCAGGTGTACATCGCCAGCACCAGGTCCGCCTGCTTGATCACCTGCTTGCGGTACAGGTCGAAGTAGGGGAAGTGGAGCATGAGCGGGTACCGGTCCGGGCCGGTGCCCGCGAAGTCCCAGCGCTGGTAGCGGGTGAAGCCGGCGTGCTGCTCGTGCACGCCGAGTTCGTCGTTGTAGGGGACGTTCATGGCCTCGGCCGCGTCCCGCCAGGCGGCCATCTCCTCCTCGTCGGCACCGAGCCGCGCGGCCTCGTCGGGGTGGCGTTTGCAGGCGTCCGCGGCGGCCAGCAGGTTCGCCCGGGCCATCAGGTTGGTGTACGTGTTGTCGTCCGCGATGGCGCTGTACTCGTCCGGTCCGGTGACACCGTCGATGTGGAAGGTGCCGCGGTCGTCGTGGTGGCCGAGGGAGCGCCACAGACGGGCCGTCTCCACCAGCAGCTCCACGCCGACCTCGCGTTCGAAGGTCTCGTCGCCGGTGACGGCCACGTACCGCACGACCGCGTCGGCGATGTCCGCGCCCACGTGGAAGGCCGCCGTGCCGGCCGGCCAGTAGGCGGAGCCCTCCGAGCCCTCGATGGTGCGCCAGGGGAACGCGGCGCCGCGCAGGCCGAGCTGGGCGGCGCGTTCCCGGGCGGCGGGCAGGGTGTCGAGGCGCCAGCGCAGGGCCTCGGCGGCGGACTTCGGTGCGGTGTAGGTCAGCAGCGGCAGCACGAACGCCTCGGTGTCCCAGAAGGCGTGGCCGTCGTAGCCGGAGCCGGTGAGGCCCTTGGCGGGGATGGCACGCTGTTCGGCGCGGGCACCGGCCTGGAGCACGTGGAAGAGGGCGAAGCGGACGGCCTGCTGGATCTCCTCGTCGCCGTCGATCTCGACGTCGGCCCGGGCCCAGAAGTCGTCGAGGCAGGCCCGCTGGTCGTCCAGGAGCCCCTGCCAGCCGCTGTGCCCGGCCGCGGCGAGGGCCGCCTCGACCTGGTCGCTCATGGCGGGCCGGGAGCGGACGCCGGACCAGCCGTGCGCGACCAGTTTCTCCACGCGCAGCCGCTCGCCGGGTTCCAGCACGGAGGTGATGGTCAGGCGGGACACGTCCACGTTGGACTCGCTGCTCGTGGTGGTCCGTTCGGGACCGCTGACGGTGTGGTCGGCGGCCACGGCGACCCGCAGGCCGCTGCGGCGGGTGCGGTGGACCAGCCGCAGCCTGCTGCCCTCGGCGAGGTCCTCCTCCGGCTCCAGCGGCGACTTGAGCGCCTTGGCGGCGCGCGGGTCGCCGTCCGGTTCGGGCAGGCTCTCGTTGGCGACGAGTTCCGACTGGACGACCACACGGGTGCGGCTGTCGACGGGCTCCACCTCGTACGCCACGGCGGCTATCGCGCGCTGGGTGAGGGACACCAGCCGTGTGGAGCGCACCCGGACGGTGGAGCCGGCCGGTGAGGTCCATTCGCAGACCCGTTCCAGGACGCCCCGCCGCAGGTCGAGGGTCCGCTCGTGGGTGACGAGCCGCCCGTAGCGCAGGTCGAACGGCTCGTCGTCGACCAGCAGCCGCAGCACTTTGCCGTTGGTGACGTTGATGGAGGTCTGACCGGACTCCGGGTAGCCGTAACCGGCCTCGGCGTACGGCAGCGGGTGCAGTTCGTGGACGCCGTTGAGGTAGGAGCCGGGCAGGCCGTGCGGTTCGCCCTCGTCGAGGTTGCCACGCCAGCCGATGTGCCCGTTGGACAGGGCGAAGACGGACTCGCTCTGTGCCAGGACGTCGAGGTTGAGTGCCGTCTCGCGTACGGTCCAGGGCTCGACGTTGTACGCCCGCTGTGCGATCACTGCGTGTCCCCCAGTTCGGCGAGGTCCTGCACCACGATGTCGGCGCCGTGCCGGTACAGCGCGTCGCTCTGCCCGACCCGGTCGACCCCCACGACATAGCCGAAACGGCCCGCGCGGCCCGCGTCCATACCGGCCAGGGCGTCCTCGAAGACGGCCGCTGCGGACGGCTCGACACCGAGGTCCTCGGCAGCGGCGAGGAACGTGTCGGGGCGCGGCTTGCCGGGCAGCTCGCGCTCGGCGGCGACCACGCCGTCGATGCGCACGTCGAAGAAGTGCTCGGCGCCGATCGAGCGGAGCACGTCACGGCAGTTGGCGCTGGAGGAGACGATCGCGGTGCTGAGGCCGTGAGCCCGGACGGCCTCCAGATAGCGCAGGGTGCCGTCGTAGGCCTCGACGCCGTCGGTGCGGATCTTCTCCAGGACCAGTTCGTTCTTGCGGTTGCCCAGTCCGTGCACGGTCTCGGCGCCCGGTGGGTCGTCCGGGTCGCCGTCCGGCAGGTCGATGCCACGGGAGGCGAGGAAGGTGCGCACCCCGTCGGCCCGCGGTCGCCCGTCGACGTACTCGTCGTAGTCCGCCGCCTCGAACGGCCGGAAGTCCGCGCCGTCGCGCTCGCGCAGGAAGGCGTCGAACATCTCCTTCCAGGCGGCCGCGTGCACGACGGCCGTCTTGGTGACGACGCCGTCGAGGTCGAAGAGACAGGCGTGGATGTCTGCGGGAAGACCGAGCTGCGTCATAAGGGACCGGTTCCCCGCCCGGCGATGTTCCAGTGAGTGGCGCACGCCACACGCAACGGGGTGCGGGGCTCCCGGCGCCCCGGCCCTGACCGGGTGACAGACTCTCCCCGTGCCCCTCACCTTCGACGACCTCCTCCACCGCGCCCGGGCGCTGACGCACAGCGGCGGGCGGGCGATCCTCGGCATCACGGGCAGTCCCGGTGCGGGCAAGTCGACACTCGCCGAGCACCTGGTGCGGGAGTTGAACGGCAGCGGTGACCCCTGGGTCGCGCACGTCCCCATGGACGGCTTCCACCTCGCCGACGCCGAACTGGAGCGCCTCGGACTACGGGACCGCAAAGGCGCGCCCGACACGTTCGACGCGGCCGGGTACGCGGCCCTGCTGCGACGGCTGCGCGACGAGAGCGGCGACGTCGTGTACGCCCCTGGCTTCGAGCGCGTGCTGGAGCAGCCCGTCGCGGGCGCGATCCCGGTGCCTCCGACGGCCCGTCTGGTCGTCACCGAGGGCAACTACCTGCTCCTGAACACCGGAGTCTGGCCCCGCGTCCGCCCCCTCCTCGACGAGGTGTGGTTCTGCGACCTGCCCGAGCGGGAGCGCGTGCGCCGACTGATCACCCGTCACGAGCAGTTCGGCAAGACCCACGAAGAGGCGGTGGCATGGGTCGCCCGCTCGGACGAGCGCAACGCCGAGCTGGTCGCGGCGACCCGGGGGCGGGCGGACCTGGTGGTGCCGGGCGGGGCATGATCTGCTCATGATCCGATCCGCCACCCTGGACGATGTCCCCGAGATCCGGACGATGATCCGTGAACTCGCCGCGTACGAACGGGCCGAGGAGCAGGCCCGGGCCACCGCTGAGCAACTGCGTGAGGCGCTGTTCGGCGAGCACCCGGCCGCCTTCGCCCTGATCGCCGAGGACGACGACACCGGTGGGACCGTGGGCTACGCCCTGTGGTTCCCGCGCTTCTCGACCTGGACGGGCACGCGGGGCATGCACCTGGAGGACCTCTACGTACGGCCGCAGGCGCGCGGCTCGGGCCACGGCAAGGCCCTCCTCGCGGCCCTCGCCGCGACCTGCCGGCGCAGCGGCTACGACCGCTTCGAGTGGTGGGTCCTCGCCTGGAACACCCCCACGATCGACTTCTACACGTCGCTGGGGGTCGAGCTCCTGGACGAGTGGAAGGTGTGCCGGCTGAGCGGCGAGCCCCTGGCGGAACTCGCCGCTCAGGCACCGCGGGCCGGGGAGCCGGCCTGCGACGGGTGAGCCGCGAGGACGTGCGGTTCACACCGGGGGCGCCCCTGGCCGGGGCGCCGGAGGGAGTCACACGACAGGTGCGGACCGGCGTGCGCGCAGTGCGACGGTGAGTGTCTGCGGGCCGTGTCCCCCGAGGTAGACGCGGTTCCCGGTCGTCGCGTCGGTGCCGCCCACCACGGTGTAGTCCTGCCCCGGGTCGTACCGCAGCACGTCGCTCCGGTCGGGACCGGCCGGCGGTTCGCCCGCCTCGACGGCGGCCTCGACGCGGATCTCGTCGTCACCGACCCGGTAGGTCATCGGCCCGGTCGTCAGACACCAGCGCTCCTCGCCGATCGGTACGGCGCCCTCCAGCACGCCGCCCGGCCGGAAGGTCAGTTCGAGGGCCCAGGGCACGCGGGGTCCGCTGATGTCGATGCGCAGGTCGGCACCGTCCTCCCGCAGGTCCACCTCGACGCGGGTCGTGAGGGAGACCTCGTCCCGGGGCCGGTCCGGGAAGGCCATCGCGGCCGAGAACCGTCCCTCGTCCGTCATGCGGTAGGCGCCGTCGTCCCGGCGCCGGTCCGGCGGCAGCGGCTGGTAGTAGGCAGCCGTGAGGGTTTCGGTGAGCCGGTACCGGTTGCCGGCAGTCTGCTGCATCCCGGCCGCACGGAACGGGCCCAGGTCGAAGAATCCCCGGGAGAGGCGCACCGCGTCGAGAACCGCGTCGCCGGCGAACAGGCGCAGGAAGGTGGGGTTGCAGGCGAGGCCCGAGCGGATGCGCCGGTGCTCGGGCACGTCGGAGCCGCCGTACACCACGGTGTGCGCGGTGGCCGAGGCGCGGGCGGCGAGGCGCGCGGTGGTGAGGTACCGGTCACGCGGAAGCGTCTCCGCGGCCGGTGCCGGCAGGACGCGCGTCAGGTCGGGCGTGAGGAGGGTCTCGGCAAGCAGGTCGGGGTCGTCGATGCCGCCGGCGGCCGCCAGCCGTGCCGCCCGGGCGAAGTCGCCCCGGCCGGTGCGGATCGCGAGCAGCCGGTAGTGCGGCAGGTAGGGCGCCAGCGGGAAGGGGTGGTTCTGGTCCTGCCGGCGCGAGAGGACGGTCTCCACCGTGCCGTCCGGCCTGATCAGGTCGAGGGTCGTGGCGAGGTTGCGTTCGACGGCGTCCAGCAGGTCGGCGCGGCCGAGCACCTCGGCCAGCAGCAGCAGCGAAGGGTTGGACACGTGGGCCGCGTAGTTGGCGCTGCGTTCCGAGTACAGGCCCTCCGCGTCGATGTCGACGCCCTCGGCGAGCCAGTCCTCGATACGGCCGAGGAGCCGGCCGTCGGGGAACGACCGGTGCAGCCGGGCCAGCGCGGCACACAGCTCCCAGCGGTGGTTCGGGGTGTGCACCCCACCGGTGACGAGGCTGCGGGAGGCGGCGCCGGCGATCTCGGCGAGGGCGGCCGTGACGTCGCGCAGTTCAGGCCCCGCGCCGGCGGCGAGGATGTGCGCGTCGCACACGTCGTTGACGGTGAAGCCGGAGTCCGGCGGTGACTGCACGTTGTCGCCGCCGGCGAAGAGGCCGGAGGCCGTCTGGGCGGCCTGAAGGGCTCGCAGGTGGGTCGTCATGGCGGCGACGGCCTGCCCGCTGCCGTGCAGGGCCGAGTCCGGGGAGCGGTACGCGGCGACCAGGGTCTTCACCCGGCGTGCCAGAGCGCGGTGGGGCACACCGGCCGGTTCCTCGTCGGGGGCGGCCGCCAGCGGGGCGGCCGTCCGGTCGGCGGCGGCCGCCGCCGCGCGGACGAACTCGTGGTCGAGCGGGGTGGGCAAGATCAGTCCTTCAGTCCGGCGTTGATGTCGGCGCCCATGACGTAGCGCTGGAAGACCAGGAAGATGGCGATCAGGGGGATCATCGAGATGACCGATGCGCCGAGCAGGACCGACCAGTTGATGTTCTGGGCGCCGACGATGCTCTGGATACCGATCTGCACGGTGAACTTGTTGGGGTCGTTGAGCATCAGGAGCGGCCAGATGTAGTCGTTCCACCGCCACTGGAAGGACAGGATGGCGAGGGTCAGCATGATGGGCCGGGACAGCGGCACCATGATCCGCACGAAGATCGACAGTTCACGGGCGCCGTCGATGCGCGCGGCCTCCACGAGCTCGTCGGGGACCGTCAGGAAGAACTGGCGGAACATGAAGCATCCGGTCGCCGTGAGCACGGCCGGGAGGATGATGCCGGCGAACGAGTTGTAGAGGCCGAGGTCGCGGACCACGAGGAACGACGGGGCCAGCATGACCTCGCCCGGCAGCATCGTGGTGGCCAGGATGCAGAGGAAGAAGGCCTTGAGCCACCTGTTGTCGTACTTGGCCAGCGCGTACCCGGTGCAGCAGCTGACGCCCACCGTGAGGATCGTCGTGATCACGCAGACGATGGCCGTGTTGATGAAGTACTGGGAGAAGTTGGCGCTGTCCCACGCCGCCTTGAAACCCGTCAGGGTGGGGTCGTGCGGGACCAGGGTCAGCGGGTAGGAGAACAGGTCGCTGGCCGGCTTGAAGGAGCTGAGGATGAACCACAGCACGGGCACACCGTAGAGGGCCGCCAGGATCCACAGCAGCGTCGTCGCGGACACCGCCCGCCGGAGACCGCCGCCGGCCGCCTTGCCGGGCCGCTTCTTGGACACGGGCCGTTTGGCGTCGGCGTCGAGCGGACGGGGCATGTCTGTGGTTGTCATCGGTTCTCCACCCGCCGGTTGACGATCAGCTGGATGATCGCGACGGCCATCAGGATGAGCATGAGCACGAATGACGCGGCGCTCGCGTAGCCGATCTGGCCCCGTTTGAAGCCGGTCTCGTAGATGTACTGGACGAGCAGGTTGTTCGAGGTTCCGGGGCCGCCGTTGTTGAGGGCGACGAACACCGGGTATTCCTTCATCGCGTTGATCGTGTTGAGCAGGATGACGATGAACGAGGTGGGCGCGATGCTCGGCAGCGTGATGCTGATGAACTTGCGCCACGGACCGGCGCCGTCGAGCTCGGCCGCCTCGTAGTACGACACCGGGACGTTCTTGATCGCCGCGATGAACAGCAGCATCGTGAAGCCCGTCCAGGCCCAGGCCGCAGCCATCACCACCACCAGCATCGACAGGTCCGCGTTCGACTGCCACGGAACGGCGTCTCCGCCGAACTTCTCGATGACGTAGTTGACCAGTCCGAAGTTCTCACCGAACATCCACCGCCACAGGACGCCCACGACGATGGGCGACAGCAGCCACGGGATGAAGAAGATGACGCGGGCGACCGACGAGCCCTTGGCGTGTTTGTTCACCACCAGGTTGGCGGCGAGCAGCGAGAGCCCGAAGTTCAGCGGGACGAAGAGGACGGTGTACAGCAGCGTCCGGCTCAGCGCGTCGTAGAACGTGGAGTCCCCGAACAGGTTGTCGTAGTTGTCCAGTCCGACCCACTGGAACACCCCCACGCCCGTGTAGTTCGTGAAGGAGTAGAGAAGCCCGATCACCGCAGGCCAGACGAAGAACAGCGCGAAGAGCACGACATTGGCCGCGATGAGGACGAGCGGCGCAAGGGTGTACTTACTGCGTCTCCTGGGCGGGCTCACGGTCACGTCCGAGGCGCGTTTTGTCATCTTCCTGACTCCGTGCTGGTGGAAGGGATTGCTGTGGGCTCACGCCGTGAACCCGGCATCGCGTGGGCTCCCGGGTCCGGGCGGCGGGATCGAGACACCGCCGCCCGGACCCGTCGGCCTACGAGCCGCCGCCGACCTGCTGGTTGTAGCCGGCCACGATGTTCTCCAGGGCCTTGTCGGGCGACTGCTGGCCGTTGATCGCCTTGCCGAGCTCCGTCTTGGTCGGGTCCTCGGTGAGGCTCTTGCCCTTCAGCACCCACTGCGTCTGCGCGCCGTTGAAGTAGCCGGAGATGGGGGCGTAGAGCGGGATCGACTCGTTGTACAGCTTGAACGCCGCCTGCGCCGCCTCGGACTTGAAGGGGTACTTCGGGTTCAGGCCGCTCTCGACCGGCAGGAAGCCGGAGGCCTCGCACAGCACGCGGTAGTTGTCCGGCTCGTAGACCCAGGACAGGAACTTCTTCGTGGCGGTGGCGGCGTCACCGTTGTTGTTGAAGCCGACCATCAGGCCGCCGCTGTTGACGTCGCTGGCCTGCACCGGCTGGGCGGGGGTCGGGACGCTGGCCCAGTCGAACTTCTTGATGCTCTCGGAGAAGGCGGCGACCTGCCACACACCGGACCAGTAGGCGACCACGTCGCCGCTCTGGAACATGGCGGACGGGTCGGCGCCGCTGGTCCACACCGACTTCGGCATGGTCTTGTTGTCGTTCCAACCGACGAAGGTGTTCACCGCCTTCTTGGTCGCCGCGTCCGCCGAGAACTTGCCGGAGGAGTCCGCGTGGACGTACTTCCCGCCCATCTCGTAGACCATGGCGCGCAGCCGGGACGGCGACTGGTCGAAGGTGAGGGAGTACTTGGCGCCGGTCTTCTCACGGACCTTGTTCGCCGCCTTGATGAACTCGGTCCAGGTCCAGGTCTTCTGGGGCGAGGTCGGGAAGGAGACGCCGGCCTTCTTGAACAGCGACTTGTTGATGAACATGCCGGACGCGGTGACGTCCGAGGGGATGGCCAGCACCTTCCCGGACGAGTCCTTGGCGAGGAAGTTGGCGTTGATCTTGTTGCTCTTCTTGCCGGCGATGGAGCTGAGGTCGATCAGCTTGCTCGACCAGATCGGGTCCAGGGCCGGCACGGCCGCCACGTCGGGCAGGGAGTTCGCCTGCGCGGCGTTGTGCAGCTTCGTCGGGTATCCGTCGTAGGGGATGTTGACGAGCTTGACCGTGACGCCGGTGTCCTTCTTGTACTGCGACACCATCTTCTTCCAGCCCGCGTCCTGCCCCGGGACCGTGGAGATCCAGAACGTCAGCGACTTGGACGTGCCGCCCGAGTCGCCGCCCGACCCACAGGCGGAGAGCAGAAGGGCACCTGCCGTGGCCACGGCAGCGAGGGGAACCACGCGGCGTATGCCGCCGAGTCGGCGGGAGCGCCGCACACCCACACTGATCATGTTCGATCCCTTTTCTTCGGAGCGGAAGAAGCACGGCGCCAGCCGAGGCGGCACGGGTGCATTTTGCAGGAAATTTCGCTTTCCGGGGGCACGGCCTCGCCCGGCCGCGTCGCCTTGACGGGTGGCGTCCCCGGCCATGACGGCCGGCGTCGCACAAGCTCGCCCTCGTGCGGCTGCCGTACTTCGCGTACGGGCGGGAGGCTCACCCGGAGTCGGCGTCCCGGCCGACTTAGAAAGCGCTTGTCCGGACATTGGCAGATCGAGTCGGAGGCCGTCAATCCTTCGCCCTCACGGACTCGGTCACGGTTTGGACTCCTCGGGAGACCGCGAGCCGGGCGGCGCCGACGACGGTGCCGAGATCACCGACCGTGCTGCTCACGACTTCGGTGGGCCAGCTCAGCCGCGCTAGCTCGGCCCGCACACCCTGGAGGAGCTGCGGGTACGCGCCGGTACTGCCCCCCAGCACGACCAGCCCCGGGTCCAGTACCGCGGTCACGGCGGCGGCCAGCCGGCCCACGTCCACGGCATGGCGGTCGACGACGGCCCGGGCGGCGGCACGGCCCTGTCCGGCGAGGGCGAAGAGCTCCTCGACGGTGCCGGGGCACGGCCCGTCGGCGCCCGGCCAGGCCTCGGCCGCGCGCCGCAGCAGGGCGTGGGACCCGATGTACTCCTCCAGGGCCTCGTGGCGCGGCTCACGTCCGTCGTCCCACGGGTAGGGGATCCGGGCCAGCTCACCGGCGGCACCGTTCGCTCCGCGCAGCACCTGACCACCGACGACGATGCCGAGGCCGATGCCGACCCCGATCCGCAGGTAGCCGAAGATGTTCCGGCCCCGGGCGGCGCCTTCGTGCAGCTCGGCGAGGGCGGCGCAGTTGACGTTGTTCTCCAGGTGGACGGGGACGCCCGGTGGCAGCGCGACGGTCACGGCGTCGAAGACGGGACCGGCCTTGGCGGTCGCCGGACGCATACCGGCGCCCTCCTTGCGGGGCGCGGTGACGTCACCGACGGCGACGACGATGGTCCGCAGCGGGGCGTCGGCGGGCAGCGCGTCGAGCGCCTCGCGCACGACGTCGGCGGCGCCCGCACGGGAGCCGGTGGACTCGGCGAGCAGCGTGCCGTCCAGGGCGCAGCCGCGGACCCGGGTGAGGGCGGGGCCGAGGTCGACGGCGAGCACGGCCCCCGCGGCCGGCCCGAGACGGTAGACGGCGGCGTTGCGTCCCGTGCCGCTGGAGGCCGTACCGGAGTGGGCGGCGAGCCCGACGCCCTCCAGTTCCGCGACGGCGGCGGACACCGTCGGCTTCGACAGACCCGCGAGACTCGCGAGCTGGGGCCGGGTGGCCCGGCCTGCCCCGGCCAGTACGGCGAACACCGCGCCCGCGCTCTCGGTCAGGCGGGAGGCTCTTGCCACGTCAGGTTCCAACAGTTCCCCCACACGGGTAAAGGGCCGCGCTCCCGGGTTCGATCGTCCTGGATCGTCTCGGGTCGTCTCGGAAGGTCTCGGGTCGTCTCCACGGGACGCGGCGAAGGGATTCCTCTTGACGCACTGTACTTCGTTAGTTAACTTCCTAACGAAGTTCACGGTACTCGCCTGCCGTGCTCCGCCAGAAGCCCGTCCCGGGGCTTCCCTAGTTCTTCAACTGCCCGTCCCTCAGGCACGGTTCGCCCGCCGTCGCAGCCCAGCGCAACGACGAAAGAGGTTCCGTGCAGGACATCGCGCCCCTCGTGGTCGGTATCGACGTGGGCGGCACCAAGACGCATCTTCGCGCGCTCGCCGGCGACGCCCTCGTGGCCGACCACGTCCGTGCGAGCGGCGGCTGGCGGCCGCACGACCCCGTGGCGGCCGCCGGTTGGCTGACCGCGCTGGTCGCCGACGCGCTTCCGGCAGGCGCCCGCCCGTCCGCCGTGGCCGTCGGCGGACATGCCTGCGAGACCGCCCGCCAGTGCGCCCAGATCCGTGCCGCGCTCCAGCTGCACTTCGACGCGCCCGCGCTGGTGGTGGGCGACGCTCAGCTCCTCGTCCCCGCAGCCGGACTGGACAAGGGTGTCGGCCTGGTCGCCGGCACCGGCTCGGTGGCCGTGGGCCGGCTGCCCGACGGCACCGCCGTCCAGGTGGGTGGCTGGGGCGCGGTCCTCGGCGACGAGGGCGGTGCCGCCGGGCTCGTCCGGGAGGCGGCACGGGCCGTGTGGGCGGCGCACGACCGCGGGGAGCGGCCCGACGCGCTCGCGCTCGGGCTCATCGCCGCACTCGACGTGCCCGAAGTTCCCGCGCTCGGCGCGGCTCTGGAGAGGGCCACGGACGTCTCCGCCGAGTGGGGCCGGCACGCTCCCGCCGTCTTCGCGGCTGCCGCCGACGGCTCGGCGCTCGCCCGGACCGTGATCGACGAGGCGGGCTGGGCGCTTGCCGCTCTGGTCACCCGGCTCGCCGACCGCGGGGTGGAGGTCGACGACGTGGTCGTGGCGGGCGGCACGGTGCTGTCCCAGCCGGATCTGTTGGACGCGTTCACCGTCGCCCTGGCCGAGACGCTGCCCACGGCACGCGCCAGGCCCCTTCGAGTACCACCGGTCGAGGGCGCGGTGGCGCTGGCGCGGTCGCTCCGGTGAGCCGGGCCGCGCGTTCACCCGCGGGCCACGTCCCGGCCGCCGGACCCTCGTCGGCGGGACACCGCCCGCCCATCGAATCAGGCAGGATCGCACGACTTCACCCGGCCGCACGGCCGCAGAACTGAAGAGAGGCACACCCATGCCGTCATCCGCCGGGCACCACTCCCCCACCCTGAACCGGAGGGGTTTCCTCAGAACGTCCCTGGGCGGCTCGGCCGCACTGGTCGCCGCGCCGACCCTCGTCGGGTGGCTGGGCGCCGCGGACGCCAAGGCCGCCACGGCTCCCGCCGCGTTCGTCGACGACTACAAGACCAACGTCCTGACGAACCTCACGCCCGAGACCAACGCGGTCGTCCGGGCTCTGGGGGGCTTCGCCCGGATGTGGAAGACCGGCACCTGGAACACCGGCACCCCGCTCATGGCGGACGTGCTGCGCGCCAACGTGCGTTACTGCGAGCGGATCACCGCCGACCGCACCGATGCGGAGGCCAAGGAGGCCTTCGTCATCGACCGCCAGCACCAGAGCTACTCCATGATCGAGGGCCTCGGCCCGCTCGCCGCGCTCTACAAGACGGGCGCCAAGGCGGTCACTTCGATCACCAGCGCCCCGGACGGCACCCCACCGGCCAAGATCAGCGATGCCGTGCCCGCCGACGCCCCGGCCGGCTCCGCACTGGGCGCGGGCTCGTACGACTCCGAACTCGGCCTCGTGGCCCGGCTGGTGGACACCCTGCGCGGCAACTGGGCCTCCAGCAACCCGGCCAAGTTCGCCTACCAGTACCCGCGCCCGTGGCGGATGAACGAGGAGAGCGAGGTCGTCGACACCGGCGCGACGGACGAGTTCGGCTTCCCGGTGTACGAGTCGAAGGTCGTCGTCGCCCCGCAGCTGCTGCGCCAGCGCGGTGACAAGCCCGCCGAGGACGGCGGTTTCCCCAGTGGCCACACCAACGCCCTGCACCTGGCGTCGCTGGCCTACGCGTACGCGGTTCCCGAGCGCTTCCAGGAGCTGGTGACGCGTGCCCTGGAGCTGGCCCACACCCGCATCGTGGCCGGCATGCACTCCCCTGTCGACGTGATCGGCGGACGGATCATGGCCACCGCGCTGGCCGCGGCGACCCTGGCCGACCCGGCGAACGCGGAGCTCAAGGCGGCGGCCCGCGCCCAGGCCCTCGCCTACTTCACGCAGCGCACCGGCACCACGGCGGACACGCTGTACGACTACGTCCACCCGGGCGCCGGGGACGCCTACGCCGACCGTGCCGCCAACGCCCGATCGGTCGGCCACCGGTTGACGTACGTCCTGCCGCGCCGGGGCCGCAAGGACCCGCTCACCGTGCCGAAGGGCGCGGAGGTACTGCTGGAGACGCGCCTTCCGTACCTGAGCGCGGCCCAGCGGCGCGAGGTGCTGCGGACGACCGCGCTGCCTGCCGGCTACGTCCTGCTGGACGGCTTCGAGCAGTGGGGCCGGCTGAACCTGTTCGCCGCGGCGGACGGTTACGGCGCGTTCGACCGGGACGTCAGCGTGACGCTGGACGCGGCGGCCGGCGGCTTCCACGCGGCCGACAGCTGGCGCAACGACATCGAGGGCGACGGCGGTCTGTCCAAGCGCGGCTCGGGCACGCTGACCCTGACGGGCCACAACCGCTACCACGGCGGGACCGTCGTCGAAGACGGCGCGCTGGTCGCCGGGTCGCCGAACGCTCTCGGCGAGGGCGACGTCCGGGTCACCGGCGGCACGCTGCGCGCGGACAATGTGCTGCGGGTGCGCGGCTCGTACGTCCAGGACGGCGAGTCGACGCTGGAGCTGCTGCTCCGCAGGAACCACGGCCCCGCCCTCACGGTGAGCCGGCGGGTCCTGCTGGGCCGGGGCAGCGCGCTGTCGCTGCGGCTCGACCCCGAGCGGCCGCCGGTCGCGGGGACGACCCTCCCCGTCCTGTCCACCGCACAGCTGCGCGGCCGGTTCGACCGGGTCGAGCTGGACTCCGAGACGCTGCTGGCCGTCCCCCTCCACACGGCTGACGGTCTGTCGGTGCGACTCGTGCGGAGGTAGCGCTTTCCACGGCGGGGGCTGATGCACAGTTGGGTCCATGAGGGCCCTCCGGATCGCTCCCGCCGTTCCCCGGCCGGTGCCGCTCCCGCCCCCGGCACCGGCGGACGGCGCGCACCGGCCCGGCAGGCGGTGGCCGGTGCCGCTCCTCGTGGCCGTGCTGCTCGCGCAGATGGCCTTCGCGATGGTCACGACCGCCGTACGCCAGACCCCGACGATCGACGAACCGGTGTACGTGGGCGCGGCCGCCCAGTACGTGCACGAGCACCGGCTGCGGCACAACCCCGAGCATCCGCCGCTCGGCAAGCTGCTCATCGGCGTGGGGGTCGCCCTCGCGGATCCGCACATCGACCCTGCCTTCGACGGGGACCAGGGGCGGTCGGGCCGGCATCTGCTGTACGAGTCGGGCAACGATCCCTGGCGGCTGATGCTCCTGGCCCGCCTGCCGGTGATCGCGCTGACCCTGTCGTTCGGGCTGGTGGTGTTCGCGTTCGCCCGTGAACTGGCCGGGGCGGTCGCGGGGTTGGCCGCCCTCGCGCTGTACTGCTTCTCCCCCGACGTCATCGCCCACGGCTCGCTCGCCACGCTCGACGTACCGGCCGCCGGGTTCGTGCTGACCTCGGCGTGGCTGGTGTGGCGGGCGCGCCGGACACCGCGGCTGTACGCGCCGCTCGCGGGAGTGGCGCTGGGCGCCGCGCTGGCCACGAAGATGAGCATGCTGCCCGCTGTGCCGGTGCTGGTGGTGCTGACCGCGGTGTCCGTGTGGCGGTCGTCCGGCGCCCGTCGGCGCCGGGCCGTTGCGGCGGCCGGCGCGGTGGCCCTGGTCGCCATCGCCGTCGTGTGGGTCACGTATCTGACGGTCGATCCGCGGCTGCGCTGGGCTCCGGAGCACCAGGTGCCTGTAGTGCGCGGGCTGCGGGGGCTGCTGGTGGGATCGATGCCGTTCCCGGAGGCCTACCGGGACGGGATGCGGGTGCAGTTCGGGCTGGAGAACCGGCCGTGGCAGGGGTTTCTGTTCGGGCGGCTGTACGACGGCTCGCTCTGGTACTACCTGCCGGCCGCGCTGCTGGTGAAGACGCCGCTGGGGATGCTCGTGCTGTGGGCCGCGGGTGCCACGGCCCTCGTCGCGGTCCGGCGGCTGCGGCCGGCCGCGCCCTGTGTGCTGGCCGTTCCCCTGGTGCTGCTCGCGGCGGCCATGCAGGGTGCCCGGGATTTCGGGACGCGGTACGCCGTGTTCCTGCCGCTGTTCCTCGCGGTGGCGGCAGGGTGCGTCCTCATGGTGCGGCGGCGGTGGGTCTGCGTGGGGCTGGCCGTGCTGGTGGCGTTCGCCGCCGTCAGTTCGGTGCGAGCGTATCCCTACTACCTCCCGTACTCCAACGAGGCGTTCGGGGGGCCGGGCAGGACCCGGGAGTCGCTGCACGACTCGAACGTCGACTGGGGGCAGGACCTCGGGCGGCTCGCGGACCGGCTCCGTGAGCGCTATCCGGGCGAGCGGGTGTGGCTCGTGTACAAGGGCAGCGGTGTGCCGTCCTTCTACGGCATCGAGGCCTCCGATCCGCGGCGGGTGCCGGTCCGTTCGGTGCGGGGGCTGCTGGCCGTGTCGGACTCGGCGGCCGCGAAGGCCACGGGGCGGCTTGCCGAACTGATCGGCGACAGCCGCCCCGTGGACGACGTCGGGCACTCGATCACGCTGTACCGCCGTTGAGGGCGGTCGCGCGCGTACGTGAGTGCGTCGCGTGAGTGCGTCGCGTGAGTGCGTCGCGTGAGTGCGTCGCGTGAGTGGGTCGCGTATCAGTGGGTCGCGTAGAAGAACCCGTCCGCGCTCACGTGCTCCATGACCCGGCCGGCCACCCGGTAACGGCCGTTGGGCACGTCGGGGCACCTCGCCACATGGACCGCCAGCGGGCCGGCGAACTCGTAGCCGCGGCGTTCCGCGTGGCGGCACAGGCTGTCGGTGAGGGCCTGGCCCACATCGGTGCCGGTGCGGGTCAGATGGTCGTGCACGTCGTCGGGCAGTTCCACGTCGTAGGCGTTGGGGACCATGACGCGCCCCTCACGGCACACGACGGCGTTGTCGTCGCATGCGCGCCGCAGGGCGTCGACGACCTCGACGGGTTCCTTGTCGAGGAGCCGCGCCCACAGCGCGTCCAGGCGGTTCTCCAGAGTCTGTTCCAGCGCACTCAGCGCGCCCATGCCGTCTCACCTGCCGGAAGCGTGGTCGATTCGATCGGGATGCCGGGGATGCCCCGCGAGGGCATCGTCTAGCGGTCGTCGTAGTCGTCGGGGCGCACCTCGGCCTCTTCCAGGGCCTCGCGCATCGTGCGCCCGGTCGCGCCCGGCGGCCGGGAGCGGTTGTCGTCCCGGTGCTCCAGCAGTTCGTCCGTGGTCTCCGTCTTGGGACGGTTCTCCTCGGGGACGGTCATGTCGGCGGCTCCTCTCGGGGTCGTGTGCGGCGGCGGGTTCCCGCCCGGCGTACGGGTAACCCCCGGCCGGGCAGCTCATGCTGTCCGGAGAAGCCCTGGTCACCATGTGCGTGAGCTATGTTGAACCTCCGTGGGAGACGAAGGAGGCGCACCGGTGCCATCGCCGCAGCAGGCACGCGCACAGGCATCCGCGATCACCTCGGGGAAGGCCGCCCCCGAAGCGGAGGTCTCCCCGTCCGCCCAGCTCAGGGCGCTCTTCGACCGGCCCCGGCTGTCCCCCGGGCAGCGGCGCATCGCGCAGTACCTGATCGAGCACATCACCGAGGCGGCCTTCCTGTCGATCACCGATCTGGCGGACCGGGCCGGTGTCAGTCAGCCCTCGGTGACGCGGTTCGCCTCGGCGGTCGGCTTCAGCGGCTACCCGGCGCTGCGGGAGAAGCTCCAGTCGATCGCGCTGGGCACCCTCGCCGTCGGCCCGGCCGAGGAGATGCGCGGCAACGAACTACAGGCGGCGGTCGACGCCGAGATCGAGAACCTGGAGAACCTGCGGCGCGACCTGGCCGACCCGGACGTGGTCATCGACGTCGGCCGCAAGCTCTCCTCGTCCACCCCCCTGACCGTCCTCGGGCTGCGCATCTCCGTCTCCCTCGCCGAGTACTTCGCCTACGCCGCCCGCCGGATCCATCCGGACGTACGGCTCGTGACGCGGGGCGGCAGCGTCGCCTACGACGCGCTGCTCCAGTCGCGTGAGGCGGGAGGCACCTGGGTGCTGGCGTTCTCCCTGCCCCGGCACGCCCAGGAGACCCTGACGGCCGTGCGGGTCGCGCGGGGCGCCGGGCTCAAGGTCGCGCTGATCACCGACCTGGCCCTCGGGCCGCTCGCGGACGAGGCGGACGTCGTCTTCGCCCTCGGGACCGGCTCGCGCCTGGTCTTCGACTCCTACGCCGCCCCGGGCGTGATGTGCTCGGCCCTGCTTCAGGCGATGACGGACGCGGATCCGGAGCGGACGCAGGCGCGGCTTGACGAGTACGAGCAGCTCGCCGACCAGCACCAGTTCTTCCTCAGGGACTGAGCGACGGGCGGCACACCCGGCCGGCGGCCCACACATGGGGACCATCCACAACAAAGCGCGCATGAATGTTTTCATGCTCCTTGCAAACCGGATGGCATATATAAATACTGCTCACGGATCGCGACCCGGCAGTTCCGGATCCGTTCCGCACCCGTGGAGCCGGGTCCTACCCACTCCGGCGTCCCGGGTGTTCGTGGCGGCCCCGGTCATCCCCTAGGCCGGGGCCGCCCCGACCCGTCGTCCACCCTCACGACGCCGCACACCCGGAAGCGATGATCATGCACCTGACCACCACGCGCATCAGCCCCGACTGGCCCTGCCAGGTCAAGACCCCCGGGAGCTACGACTGGGAGCGCTCGGCGGCCAAGTGGCTGCGCGAGCTGGTGCCCACGCGCTACGCCGGATACCCCGTGTTCATCCGCCACCCCGTCCTCCTGGCCCGGCACGCTCAGATCCAGGTCCAGAACGAGATCCGGGTCGCCCGCACCGCCCTGCAGACCGCCCGCGCCGACCTGCCCGGACTCGGCCTGCACGAGGGGGTCATCGAGCACACGATCAAGCTGTACGCGGCCGAGGTCATGCAGCTCCAGCACATCGCGCGCAGCGTCCGGGCGGTGACCCAGGCCCTGGTGGAGGCCAACCGCCAGCCGTGAGCCGCTTGGCATGACCGGCGCCGCGCGTGGCACCCGTGGGGGAATGAGCACCACCACAGCCCGGCGCCGCGAGCCGGTGACCACGGTCCTGACCTGGCAGGTGCGCCCCGGCCGGGAGCAGCGCTTCGAGGAGTGGACGCACGGCATCACCCGCTGCGCCAGACAGTTCCCCGGCAACGAGGGCGTCTCCTGGCTGACTCCCGAGGACGGCCACCGCTACCACGCGGTGCTGCGCTGGTCCGATCAGCACCGGCTCGCCGCCTGGCTGGAGTCCGAGGAGCGCGCGCACTGGCACCGGCGGATCGAGGACATCGCCACCGAGGTCAGCAGCGAGCGTCAGTCGACGACGGGGATGGAGACCTGGTTCAGCCTCCCGGGCACCACGGTGCAGGCCCCGCCCCGGTGGAAGATGGTCCTCACGACCTTCCTCGGCGCCTACCCCTTCACGCTGCTCGTCCAGTGGCTGGTGACGCCCCACACCACCGGCTGGCCGCTGCCCCTGCGGGCGGCCGTCTTCCCGCTGGTGCTGCTGCCCGTGCTGACGTACCTGGTGATGCCGCGACTGAGCCGGCTCCTGCGGTTGTGGCTGTATCCGCGCGACGGCCGCTGACCGCTGCCGGGCGGGGCCCGGGCGACGGATGGGGCGCCGGGGCCGGGCGATCGATCCGTGCCCACCAGCCGGTCTTCGAATCGGGCCGGATGTGCAATGCTCAACGCGTGACGAGCGAGCCCGCGACGCCGGCGCAGCCCGGTGCCGCACCGGACCTGGTCGAACTGACCAAGATCGTCGCCCGGCAGCGTGCGGAGCTGGACCGGCTGCGCGACCAGGCGGCCACGGCTGCTGTCGTGGAACGGGCCAAGGGCGCGGTCATGGCACTGACCGGCTGCCCCGCGGACGCCGCGGGCGAACTGCTGCTCCAGCGGGCCAAGGCCGCCCGTCACACCCTGCTGGAGGAGTGCTGGATCACCCTGGGGGCCCTCCCGCCCACGCCCCCCGCCCCGGGCGGGGCGAGCGGGTCCCCCGGCGTCGATGCACGCGACCCCGGGGCAGCGGCCCTGGAGCGGTCGGACGCGCCGGACGACGTCAGCGCCGCCCTGGCCCGCCTCGGCCGGGCCCTCGTTCGGGTGATGACGCCGCACGACCTCGCCCGGTGCCTGCTGGAGCATCTCGGCCCCGACATGGGGGCCGACGCGGTCCTGATCTACGCACGCAGGCCCGACGGCGGGCTCGGTCTGATCGGGCACGCGGGTATCGACGACCAGCTGGCCGCCCAGTGGTGCCAGGTGCCGCCGCTGAGCGGCATGGCGGCGCTGGACGCACTGCGGGCGGGTGAGCCGCGCTGGCTGGAGGACTTCGCCGCGGACGAACGGCGGTACCTGCTCATCGGCGACCCTCCCGACCGGTGGCGCTCGCGTGCCTGGCTGCCCGTGGTCACCGCGGGCCCGGCCGATGTCTGCATCGGCGTGCTGCGCGGCCGGGCGGGGGTCTTCACCCCCCGCGACCGCGCCCACCTGCTGGGCGTCACCGGGCTGTGCGCCGGCCGGCTGCGCGCCTTCGACACCCCGCCCCAGCGCGACGCCGACGCCGCCACGGACGCGGTGCAGGCGTTGTTCGAGGCGCTGCCGGTCGCGGCGATGCTGCTCACGCCACTGCGGGCCGCGACGGGCGAGACCGAGGACTTCCGGGTGGAGGCCGCGACCGCGCAGGTGGGTGATCTGCTGGGCCGCACCGGTGAGGAACCGGCCGGGCGGCGGCTGCTGGAACTGCGGCCGGCCCTGGCGGCCGAACCGCTGTGGCAGGGCTGTCTGCGGGTGCTGGCCACCGGGAAGGCCTACGAGGGCGAGCCGTTCGCGCACGAGGAGGTCGTGGCGGGCGTCGCCGAACTGTCCGTGTACACGGCGCGGGTGGCCCAGCTGGGCGACGCCCTCGTCGTCTCCTGGATCAGGCACGGTTCCTCCGACCGGCAGGAGCAGCGGCTGGCGGACCTCCAACGGCTGGGCAGTCTCGGCTGGGCGAACTGGAACCTGACCACCCAGGAGGCCTCCTGGTCGACCCAGGTGTTCTCCCTCGTCGGGCGGGACCCGGCGCACGGCCCGGTGCGCCTGCCCGAGGTGCCGGAGCTCGCGCTGCCCGAGGACACACCCGCGCTGACGCGTGCCGTCGATGAACTCGTCCACGGCGGGCGGCCGTTCGACGTGCCGTTCCGGATCCGGACGAGCGGCGGCATCCGGCATCTGCGGCTGGTGGCCGAGGCGGTGGCCGACCGGCACGGAACGCCCGTCGAGGTGCACGGCTTCGTGCAGGACATGACCGCCCGGCGGCGGGCGGAGCTCGCCCTGGTCGAGAGCGAGCGGGCGATCCTGACCCAGCACGACGTGCTCCAGGCCGAGCGGACCCTGGCCACCCGGCTCCAGCACGCCCTGCTGCCGATGTCCAACCGGCCCGTGCACCTGGCCGGGCTGCGCGTCGAGGTCGCCTACCTTCCGGCCCAGTCGGGTGTGCACGTCGGCGGTGACTGGTTCAGTGCCATCGAACTGCCCGACGGGGACGCGCTGCTGGTGGTCGGCGATGTCGCCGGGCACGGCGTCGACGCCGTGGCCACCATGGCCCAGCTCCGGTTCACCGCGAAGGGCATGGTCATCACGGGCTCGTCGCTGACCGGCGCGCTCGCCCGGCTGAACACCCTGCTGCTGCACTCGCGCGACTCGCACGCGACCGCCACGATGGTGCTGGCCCGCTACGAGCCGCGCCGCCGGCGCCTGGTCTGGGCCCAGGCGGGGCATCCGCCGCCGCTGCTGCTGCGGGACGGCGCGGCAACGTATCTGCCCAGGCCCCGCGGCATGCTGCTCGGGGCGACCGCCACGCCGGTCTACGAGGAGGCGGAGTGCCGTCTCGACCCGGGTGACCGGCTCATCCTGTACACCGACGGCCTGGTGGAGCACCCCCCGGACAGCATCGACCGGGGTCTGGAGCAACTCGCCGAGGCGGTGGCGGCTCCGCACGGCGACGGGCCCGCGTCGCTGGGGCCGTTGCTCGCGCGGATGCTGCCGGACGAGCGGCGGGACGACGTGTGCGTGGTGGACGTCCGGGTTCCCGGGGCTCAGGACGGGTAGGGCACCGCACCTCAGGAGTCGCCGCGGTGACGCCAGTACCACCACAGGCCCACGACCAGGGCCAGCAGGAAGAGCGTGGGCAGCACCAGGCCGGGGATGCGGGAGCCGTTCATGGGCGTGGCCTTCGGTTCGCGGTGGTCCGGGGGCCCGTGCGTCGCCCCGGCCCAGGATGACGCGGGGTGGGCCCGCCTTTGTGCCGCTTTCCCCAGCCGTTGCCCGGTGTTCGATGGAGGGGGACGTCAGTCGACCGGGTGGCCGGGGTCGATGGCGACCGCGTCGGACAGCCGCAGCAACGGCCCGTCGTGCGCCTCGTGTCCGCCCCACTCGACCGGGTCGAGCACGAAGCCGATGTGGTCGCCGCCGCCCGCACGGGTCAGGATCCGGCCGACGAACCAGGCGGGCGCGTCCTCCAGGACGAGGGCACCGCCGTACGCCTCTCGCAGACGTACGTCCTGGAACTTGTCCGCCCGGTCACCGGTGTGCCCGCCGAACAGCTCGGCGAGGCCGTACTGTTCGCGGCCGAGCAGGTGGACGGCGAGGACGTCCGCGTTCCGGGCCACCCGGAAGGTGTGGTTGAGCTCGGACAGCCACACCACGAACCGCACGGGCCGCAGCGAGCACTGCGAGGCGAACCCGACCAGGCATCCCGCCCGTTCACCGCCCGCGGCGGCCGTGACCACGTACATCTCGGGGTTCAGCCGCTCGACGAACTCGTCCATGCCGGCCATCGTCACACATCAGCTCGCCCCCGCCGGTGTGCGGGACTCCAGTGCGGCCCGGGTGTCGTTGCCGTACACGCCGGTCTCGTCGCCGCGGATGCCGTACCAGAGCTGGAAGCGGGCGACCGCCGCAGTGAGCGTGGGGTCGTACCGGCCGCTGGTGGAGCCGTCCCGGTAGACGTCCGGGATGCGCAGGAGACGTTGCTGGAGTTCGGTCACCTCGGGGCCGGTGGCTCCCTCGCGCAGCGTGCCGGCGCCGTCGGGATCCACGGGTGCGGGGGCGGCCGGGCCGGACGGGGTGGGCGTGGGGTCGGGGGTGGAGGGGGCGGCCCGGGGCGGGCCCGGCGCGGGCGCGGCGGTGTCGTCCTTGTGCTCGCCGCGCAGCAGGAGCGCACCGCCGAAGCCGATCACCGCGGCGGCCAGGACGGCCACCGCGACGGCGGCGCGGCGCAGCCCGGCCCCGGGGAGGACGGCGCGGGAGGAGCGGCGGGTGGTCGCGCGGGCGACGGGAGGGAGCTCCTGCGTCAGGGCCTCGGAGCCGGCCGGCGGCCCGGGCAGTGCAACGGACTCGTGACCGCCGGGGTCCCGGCCGGAATCCTGCCGGCCCGGCTCGCGGCCGGTGTCCCGCTGGAACTCCCGCATCAGTTCCGCGAGGGCGTCGGTGCGGCGCGGCCGCAGGACGCGGATGGGTTCGAGGGCCGGGCCGTCCTGCGGCGGCCGGGGCTCGGACGGTGTCGACACGCTGTACTCCTTCGTCCGGGCCGGGGGCACCCGTCTTCGGGGATCGTCCTGCGCCTAGATACGCGGCCTGCGCGTCCGGGGTTCACCGGCCGGTCGGGCCCGGCCGGCAGAGCACTCAGTACCTCCCGTAATGTGCACTGAGTGCCACCTCTGATCTTCCGGGTGCTACGTTCGCGCCCATGAGCTCCGAGAAGGACGAGGCCGGCGCCGGAAAACCACCCATGCGGGACGCCCTGGTGGCGGCGGCCTTCCGGCTGTTCCTGGAGCGGGGGTACGAGCAGACCACCGTCGACGACATCGTGGCGCTCGCCGGTGTCGGACGGCGCTCGTTCTTCCGGTACTTCCCTTCCAAGGAGGACGTGGTCTTCCCGGACCACGAGCGGTGCCTGGCCGACATGACGGCCTTCCTCGCGGGCGGCTCCGACGACGACGAACCCGTGGAGCGGGTCTGCGACGCGGCACGGCTCGTGCTGCGCATGTACGCCGAGAACCCGACGTTCTCGGTGCAGCGCTACCGCCTGACCAGGCAGGTGCCGGGGCTGCGCGCCTATGAGCTGTCGGTCGTGTGGCGCTACGAGCGGGCCCTCGCCGCGTACCTGCGCCGGCGCTTCGCCGCCCGCCGGGAGGGCCTCCTTCAGGCCGACGTGATCGCGGCGGCTGTGGTGGCGGCGCACAACAACGCGCTGCGGTCCTGGCTGCGTTCGGACGGGCGCGGCGAGGCGAGTACCGCGGTCGACCACGCGCTGGCCTACGTGCAGTCGGCTTTCGGGGCCGTGCCGGTGCCGCCGGTGGCGGAGCGGCCGGAGGACGTGGTGGTCGTCGTGGCGCGGCGCGGGGCGCCGCTGTGGCGGGTGGTGCAGGAGATCGAGGCGACGCTGGGGCGGGGCTGAAGGCCCTCACATTGAGGGTACGGAGTGCCTTTACGAGTGGCACTGAGTGCCATACTCTGTGCTGCGTGCACGGTGGCACGGCGAACCGCGCACACGTGTGCGCGGGTGATCGCGTGCGCGGATTCCGGCCGAGTGCAGGGAGTTGACCAGCGTGTACCACTCAGGGAGCGTCGCTCAGCAGGCAGCCGGCTCCGCGACGGGTCTGCTCGACCCGAGGGGCCAGAACCAAGAGGCCATCCTCTTCCAGCGCTGCACCTGGTGCGGCACCGCCATGTACCACCGGCTGCTGTGTCCGGTCTGCCGGGGCAGCGAGCTGCGCACGGAGCGCGCCGAGGGCACGGGCACCGTCCGCCACTCCACGGTGGTGCACCGCAACACCCCCGCGGCGCGCAACGTCTCGCAGGTGGAGATGTCCGAGGGGTTCGTCGTTCGTGGCCGGGTGATGGGCCCGCCGATCGGCATCCACAGCGGGGACCGGGTGCGGCTGTCCACGGCCAAGGACCCGGTACGGGGCGAGCCGGTCTTCCAGCTCTTGGACGAGCCGTACCGGGCCTGGAGCTGACGCGCCCTCAGCCCGCGATCAGCTCGTCGGTGCGCACGGGCCGTCCCGTCTCGAAGCTCCGGTTCGCCGCCAGTCCCACCGCGAGGGCGAGCGCCCCGTCGCGCTCGGTGGCCGTGGTACGGGCCGCGGCACCGGGGTCCGCCGGGTGGCTGGGGCAGACGGGCCCGAACAGCGCGTCGAGCATGCGGGGGTCACCGCCGCCGTGGGCTTCGTGGGCGACCGCGAGTGGCACCTCCACCGGGGGCCGCCACAGCGGGCGCAGGGTGAGACGGGCGCCGCCCGCGTGCTCGGCCGCCGTGTCGCCGTGCACCGCTCCCACCGCCGAGGTGATCCGGCGCAGCGGCGGCTGCCAGCGGCTCTCCTCCACCTCCAGTTCCAGCCGGCCCGCGCTGCCGTTGAACATCACCCGGTAGCCCTCCCAGGGGGAGTAGGCGGTCAGGTGGTACGTCATCGTCGCGCCGCGCGCGTAGCGCACCAGGACGGACATGTCGTCCTCGATGGTGACCGGCCCGTCGAAGACGTTGCGGTCGCGCAGGTAGCCGTCGTCGCGTTCGGCGTCCAGGTAGAGGGCGCGCAGGGTGTCGTCGGCCGCGAGATCCAGGGCGAAGGGGTCGTCGGCGGCCGGCTCGGCGCCGTGGGCGCGGTCGTAGTCCCGGCGCAGGCCGTGCCGCTCCCCCGCCTCACGGCCGTAGAAGCCGAGCCGGCCGTAGCCGAAGGCCTCCCGGGGCTCGTCGGCGAGCCACCAGTTCACCAGGTCGAAGTGGTGCGAGGACTTGTGCACCATCAGGCCACCGCTGTGCCGCTTCTCGCGGTGCCAGCGGCGGAAGTAGTCGGCGCCGTGCCGTACGTCGAGCAGCCACTCGAAGTGGACCGACAGCACCTCGCCGATCGCGCCGTCGGCGAGCAGTTCACGGACCGCCTCGTGCACGGGGTTGAAGCGGTAGTTGAAGGCGACCGTCAGGGAGTTGCCGGTCTCGCGGACGGCGTCGAGGATGCGGGCGCAGCGCCCGGCGTCGACGGTCATCGGCTTCTCGGTGACCACCCGGCAGCCCGCCTTCAGTGCCGGGACGATGTAGCGGTCGTGCTCGGAGTCGACCGTGGTGACGACGACCTCGTCGATGCCCTCCTCGGCGAGCAGGTCGGTGAACCGGTCGGGCTCCCACGCGGTGGCGGCCGGTGCGCCGGTCTCGGCCAGCAGCCGGTTGTGGAAGGCCATCCGGGTCGGGCTGGGGTCGCACAGCGCGGCCACGACATGGCCGGGGCGTTCGGCGAGGCCGCGGGTGAACAGCTGGGCCCGGTGGCCGGTGCCGACGACGGCTGCGCGCAGGACGGGAGTTCGGCTCATGGCAGGTGCCCTTTCCCGCGGACGGGGTCCCCACTCCCGTCCGGCCGATAGCGCTTGCCGGACCTCAGGGGGTGATGCGGATGCCCACCGTGCCGTCCACGCCCCGGCGCAGCCGGCTGCCGAGCAGGGTCAGCCGGCCCGTGAGGCCGTACTTGCGGCCGATCAGCTGCCGGTAGCGGCCGCTGGTGGCCGCGTCGCAGATCTCCGCCGTCGCGGGCACCTGGTCGCCGGTGGGGTTGCCGCGCAGGTCGCACGGGCCGACCAGCACGTCGGCGCGGTTGCGGATCCGCTTCACCTTCCAGGAGTCGGCGGACGTCCACACGCCGAGCGCCTCCCCGTCGCGGACCACCCAGACCGGGGTGGCGACCGGCGTGCCGTTCCTGCGGTAGCTGGTGACCAGCAGGTACTTGCCCGCGCCGAGTTCGTCCAGCGTTCTGTCGTCCATGCCCGGAAGTCTACGAGCGTGTCCCCGGGTTCAGAGCAGTGCCGCCGCCATCCTGCGCACCGCCTCGGTGAGCACCTCCTGGGAGGCCGCCAGGTTGAGGCGTACGTGGCCGGTGCCGCCCGTGCCGAAGGGAAGGCCGGAGCTGAGGGCGACACGGCCGCGGTGCAGGAAGACGTCGGCCGGGTCGTCGCCGAGCCCGAGGGCACGGCAGTCGAGCCAGGCCAGGTAGGTGGCGTCGCCCGGGCGGTAACGGACCGCGGGCAGGTGCTCGGCGAGCAGGTCGGCGAGCAGCCGCCGGTTGCCGTCGAGGCCTGTCAGCAGGGCGTCCAGCCAGGTGACACCGTCGCGCAGGGCGGCGGTGTGGGCGATGACGGCGACGTGGCTGGGGCCGTGCCCCACCTCCGACGGCATGCGGTCCAGGTCGGCGGCGGCCCCGGGCCCGGCGACCGCGAGGGCGGCCTTGAGCCCGGGCAGGTTCCAGCCCTTGGAGGCCGACATCAGGGACAGGCCGCGCTCGGCGCCCGGCACGCTCAGATACGGCACGAAGCCGGCGCCGTCCAGCACGAGCGGGGCGTGGATCTCGTCGGCGACGACGCGCACGCCGTACCGCTCGGCGAGGCCCGCTACGGCGGACAGTTCCTCTTCCGTGTGCACGGTGCCGGTCGGGTTGTGGGGGTTGCACAGCAGATGGGCGGCTCGCCGCCCGTCCGCCACGGCCTGCCGGAAGGACGCTTCCAGGACCTCCAGGTCGATGCGCCCGTCCGCCCCGAGCGGGGCCTCGGCCACCCGCCGGTCCATGTGCTCCACGAACAGGTAGAACGGCGGGTACACGGGCGGGTTCACGACCACCGTGTCACCGGGGCCGGTGACGAGTTTGAGCATCTCGACGACACCCAGCATGACGTCGGGCACGATCGCGGTGCGCTCCACGGCAAGCCCCTCCCAGTCCCACCGCTTCGCGGCGAAGGCGGCCAGGGCCTCCGCGTAGGCGGTGCCTGCCGGGTAGCCCGTGTCGCCGAGGTGGAGCGCTTCGGTGACGGCGCGCACCACGGGCTCGGCGAGCGGCACGTCCATCTCGGCCACCCACAGCGGCAGCACGTCGTCCGGGTAGGTGCGCCACTTTATGCTGGTGCGCTGCCGGAGGCGGTCGAGAGTGAGGACTTGCAGGGGATTCGGTTCACCGGACGTCTCGTGCGGGATCCTGGTCATGGGCACACGATAGGGGGCTGTGCGGTGAGCGGGAATCGTGCGAACGGCGAGTTCGGCGGGGCGGTGGGCGCGTCGCTGGAGATCGCCTGCGACGAGTCGGGGTCGGACGGTGAGAACCTCACCGGCGGCAACACGGACGTGTTCGCGCACGCCGGGGTCTCGCTGTCCATGGCGTCGGCCGCGGCGACGGTGGGGGAGATCCGGGACCGGATCCGGTCGCCGGCCGAGGAGTACAAGGCGAACCACCTGCTGCGGGAGAAGCACCGCGCGGTGCTGGAGTGGCTCCTCGCGCCGGACGGCCCGATCCACGGGCGGGCGCGGGTGCACCTCATGGAGAAGACGTACTTCGTGGTGGACCGGACCCTCGGCCTGCTGCTGGACGACGCGGCCGAGGCGGCCGTCCTGTTCCGCGTGGGGCGCCCGGTCTTCGGGGAGGACGGCTGGCGGGCGTTCCTGGCGGCGGCCAACCAGTTGCTGCGGGTCCGACACGACGGGGACCCGGTCGACGCCTTCTACGGCACCGTCGGCACCCTGCTCCGGGCGCATCCGGGGACGGACGCGGCACGGATCCTGGAGCGGCTCGCCGTGACCCGGCCCCGCGCGCGGGCGTACCGGGACGGGTTCCTGGCCGGGCCGCCCCTGATACCGCTGCTCAACCCGCTGCTCCCGGCGATCGTGCGGACGGCCGCGCTCTGGAGCGGGAGCGGGCGGCCGGTCCACCTCGTGCACGACCGGCAGAACATGCTGACGCCGGATCGCATCGCATGGATCGAGGGCACGGCCCGGCGGGCCGGTGTCGGCCTGGCCGGGCTGCGGCTCGTCGTGGCGCGGGACGACGAGCGGGTGCAGGTGGCGGATTTCCTCGCCGGGATCGCCCGCAAGATCGCCTCCGACGAGCTGAACGGCCGCGGGGACCCGGCGCTCACCGCGCTGCTGCGGCCCTACGTCGATCCGGACTCGGTGTGGGGCGACGCGCGCAGCGGAGCCCTGCTCGCGGCCCCGGTCACCGGCTGACGCCGAAGAGATCACCGGTGCGCTGAACACGGCACGGCTCCGCCCCGTATGGATGAAGGGCACTCAACTCAAGGAGTGCCCTGCGGTGTTCGCATCGTGATGTTCTGGTTCGGGAGCCATGCATGAGGCACGCACGACGACGGGTCGTCCGGCGAGTGACACGGCTGGCGGCAGTCGGCGGACTCCTCCTCGGAGGAGCGATGGTCACCACCGCAGTGGCGAGCGAGCCGTCGGCCCCGGTCATCGGCGTCCCGTTCACGGCGCCGCCGGCGACGGGCGAGGGCACCGACCTCGTGTCCCGGCTCGGGAACGCGCGCACGGCGGGCAGCTGGATCGACTCCGCCGGGCGGCCGGTCGTCGCCGTGACGGACGAGAAGGCGGCCGCCGAGGTGAAGCGCGCCGGCGCGCAGGCCAAGATGGTCCGTCACAGCATGAGCGACCTCAAGTCCGCTGCGGCGACCTTGCGTTCGGCTCCGCGGGTGGCAGGGACCTCGTGGGCCCTGGACTACAAGAACAACCAGGTGGTGGTGCGCGGTGACAGCACCGTCTCCGCCTCCGCCTGGTCCCGGATGACCGAGGTCGCCGAGGGCATCGGCTCCTTCGTGCGGATGGAGCGCACCGAGGGCACGTTCACGACCCGGCTCAACGGCGCGCAGCCCATCCTGTCGACCGCCGGACGTTGTTCGGCGGGGTTCAACGTGACCGACGGCAAGAGCGACTTCATTCTCACGGCGGGGCACTGCGGGCCCGACGGCTCCGTCTGGTTCGCCGACGACCGGGGCCGGCAGCAGGTCGGCACGTCACTCCGGGGGAGCTTCCCCGGCGACGACTACTCCCTGGTGAAGTACGACGGCGGCCGTGCGGGCAAGGGCGCGGACGTGGTGGCGGTCGGTGACGGCAAGGGCGTGCGGATCACGGGCGTCGCCGATGCCGAGGTCGGGCAGAAGATCTTCCGCAGCGGCAGCACCAGCGGACTGCGCGAGGGAGAGGTGACGGCGCTCAACGCGACGGTCAACTACCCCGAGGGCACGGTCACCGGCCTGATCGAGACGAACGTGTGCGCCGAACCCGGTGACAGCGGAGGGCCGATGTTCGCCGACGGCATCGCGATCGGCCTGACCTCGGGCGGCAGCGGGGACTGCAAGGCGGGCGGCACGACGTTCTTCCAGCCGGTGACGAAGGCGCTGACCGAGCTCGGCGTCAAGCTCATCGTGGCGAAGTCGTCCGGTGGCACGGGCGCCGCACCCGCTCCGTCGGCCTCGCCGGGTGCGGCCTCGCCCGGTTCGTCGGCGCCGATCACGGGCACGGACGTGTCGACGCTGCTGACCCGCCTCACCGACCCGCGCAATGTGGGCCCCGGCATGCTCGTCATCGCGGGCAGCCTCGTGGCGCTGGTGGCGACCCGGTGGATCCGCGCGGAGCAGGACCGCAAGGCGTACCGGCAGTACTACTCGGCCACTTGGGGATGAGGCGGGTGGCCGGCCGCCCTGGGACGGGCCCGTCAGCCCAGGGTGAGCAGGACGGTCGCGAGCCCCGACCCCAGCAGCCCCACCACCTGACGGCGGCTGATCCGCTCGTGCAGCAGGGCGAGGCCCAGCAGCACGGGGAGGGCCGGGTACAGGGAGGCCAGGACCACGGCGACGGCCAGCAACTGCCGCTGGGCGGCGAGCAGATACAGCACAAGGCCGAGGGCCGCACCGGCCCCGACGAGGGCGGCCTGGACGCAGCGGTCCGGCGGCAGCCTCAGGCGTCGGGCGTGCCGTGCGGCGTTCGGCAGCAGGACGAGTACCGCGGCGACCCGGCCCGCGGCGACGGGCCACAGCCCGCTTCCCGCACCGGCCTGGGCGAGGGCGAGGTACTGCACGGCGACGCCCGCGCTGGCGACGAGTCCGTCCGCCGTGCCCTGGCCCACGGCGCCCTTGCCTCCGGCCACGAGCCACAACGCGGGCACCGTGACGGCGATGCCCAGCCAGGCGACGGCGCCCGGACGGTCTCCGAGGACGAGCACCCCGCACAGCACCGACAGCGCGACCCCGGTGACGGCACTCACCGGCACCACGACGGTCATGTCCCCCCTGCTCAGCCCGCGGTTGAGGAACCACATGGCCGCGCCGCTCCCGACGCCGGACAGCGCTCCCCACAGCAGGTCGGCGGGGTGGACGGCGTCGGCGGGCAGGAGGAGCGCGGCGGCGCAGGCGAGCAGCAGCCCGCCCAGCTGGCCGAGGAAGGTGACGGCGGTGTGATGCACCCGCCGGGACAGCAGACCGCCCGTGAAGTCGACGATGCCGTAGACGACGGCCGAGGAAAGTGCGAGAAGGGCACCCATTGGATCAGGGGTGCCCTTCGACGAGGGTCCGATGCGTCAGCGCGCCGGGACGATGGTCAGGCCGCGGGAGCCGGCTGCGGGGCCGCGGCGGCCCACTCCAGGACGAGCCGCTGGTACTCCTCGCGCTGCTCGACGCTCAGTGTCCCGCCCGACCGGCGCCACAGCGCACGGATCTCCTCGTTGACCTCGTCAGCCGATCGCTCGGATGATGGTTCAACAGTGGTGGACATGCTGTGAAGCATACGTCGCCGGACGTGAAGGCAATGTGAGTAATCACGAGCTAAACGGGCATTTCGGACAGTGTTGCTGATCACGTCCATCTCCCGGTAAACGTGAGGCTGTTCACATCAGCCGCCTGTGAGTACCTTTCGGCACCGGGAAGTTCGCCGTCGTTCACGCTTCGGCCGATCCCAGCACCAGCACCTTGATGGCCAACACGGCCGCACCGCGGGCCCAGTCGTGGAAGTCGGACACCTTCGTCTCCAGACCGACCGGGGCGGCCAGCGGGTGACGGTGCTCACGGATCGTCTCCTCGACCGTCTTCCCGGCCACGTCCATCAGCCCGACCCCCTCCCCCGCGAGCAGGATCTTCTGCGGCATCACGAAGTTGGAGATCTGCGCGACGAGCGTGCCCAGGGCGCGCGCGGCCTCGTCGACGACCCGGGCGGGCATCGGGTCCCCCGCGGCGGCCAGGGCGAGGATCTCGTCGTAGGTGTGGTCGCCGCCGGTCGCGGCCCGGATCTGGTAGCGGATGCTGGGGATGGTCAGCAGCGAAACGGCGCTGCCGCGCCTGCCGTCCGGGGTGAGCGGACCGCTGGAGTCGACGATCCAGTGCCGGCCGAAGCCGCGGTCCTCCTCCGCGAAGGGCACCCGCCTGCCGCCCAGCACGAGCCCGTAGCCGAGGCCGGCGCCGATGGTGAGGACGACGAAGCGCTCCAGGCCGCGTCCGGCGCCGAACCAGGTCTCGGCCTCGACCAGGGCGGCGACGTCGTTCTCGACGACCACCGGCAGCCCGGTGCGCTGCTCGACCAGGTCGGCCAGCGGGACGTCCCGCCACAGCAGGAAGGGGGACTCGCCGACCACGGCGCGGTCCTGGACGAACCCGCCGACCCCGATGCCGATCCCGGCGAGGCGGGGGTGATCCGTGGCCAGTTCGCCGGTCATCCGGGCCAGCACGTCGGCCACTTCGGCGGGGTCGTGGGTGGTGAGCGGGCGGTCGAGGCGGGCGACGATATGGCTGCGCAGCGTGGTCACGACGCCGTAGACCATGTCCTCGGTGATCTTGAAGCCGAGGAAGAAGCCCGAGTCGGCGACGACATCCAGCGGCTGGGAGGGGCGGCCCTGGCGCGACTCCGCAGGCGCGTCGGCCTCGGGCACCTCGACGAGCAGACCCGACTCGGTCAGCGGCTTGGTCAGCCGGGTGAGACTGCCGGCCGACAGACCCAGCCTGCGGGCGAGTTCCGTGCGCGAGAGCGGGCCGTGGACGAGCACTTCGATCGCCACGGAGCGCTCCCCAGCGCTCAGCGGCAGCCAGCCGGCGGTGCCTTCGGTCATGTAGGTCCGACTCCTCTCGCCCATTTTTTTCACACCGAAACCAACACGACCACTCTATGTCGATGTCGGTTCCTGGGAAAAGATGTTTGCAGGCCCCTTGACGCAGCAATTGTTTCGCACCAAAAGTAAGTCCCGCCAGAGGACGAGCCGCCGCAGCGAGGGAGTCTCCGATGACCATCGCCTCCAGCAGTCCTCCATCACGTCTGCCCACGGGCGGCGCGGCGGAGGCCAGCAGCACGACCGGGACGCGGCAGGGGGTGTCCGGCGAGGACCGGGGGGACGGCCGGCTGGCCGCGCTCTTCATCGCGCCGGCCCTGCTCGGCTTCCTGGTCTTCCTGCTCTGGCCGACCCTGCGGGGCATCTACCTGAGCTTCACCCGCTTCAACCTGCTGACGCCGGCGGAGTGGGTGGGCCTGGACAACTACGTCCGCATGGTCAACGACCCCATCTTCTGGGACTCCCTGTGGGTCACCGTCGAGTACGTCGTCATCAACATCGGCGTCCAGACGGTGGCGGCACTGGCGATGGCCGTCCTGCTCCAGCGGCTGACACAGTCGGCGATGCTGCGCGGGATCGTGCTGACGCCGTATCTGATGTCGAACGTCGTCGCCGGTCTGGTCTGGCTGTGGATGCTCGACACCCAGCTCGGCATCGGCAACGAGATCATCAGCGGCCTCGGGGTGGACCGCATCCCCTTCCTCGCCGACGAGACCTGGGCGATCCCGACGATCGCGCTCATCAACGTGTGGCGGCACGTGGGGTACACCGCCCTGCTGCTGTTCGCCGGCCTCCAGGCCATCCCGAACGACATGTACGAGGCGGCCCGGGTGGACGGGGCGAGCGAGTGGCGGATGTTCTGGCGGATCACCATGCCCTTGCTGCGTCCGGTGCTCGCGGTCGTGCTGATCATGACGGTGATCGGGTCCTTCCAGGTGTTCGACACCGTCGCCGTGACCACCGCGGGCGGTCCGGCGAACGCCACCAACGTCCTTCAGTACTACATCTACGGCTCGGCCTTCGGCCGCTTCCAGTTCGGCTACGCCTCGGCCATGTCCGTCGCCCTGCTGGTCGTGCTGAGCGCGATCACCGTCCTCCAGTACCGGCTCACCCGGGCCGGCCGGACCGACCTCGGCTGACGGAAGGGAGACACCGCCATGGCTGCCGTGACGACAACGACACCGACCACCCTGCGACAGCGCAGGTTCCCCTTCGGGCGGGCCGCCGCCTGGACCGTGATGGGACTGATCGTCCTCATCACCCTGCTGCCGTTCTACTGGATCCTGCGCACCGCGCTGTCCACCAACGCGGGCCTGAACGCCGACCCCACCAATCCCCTGCCGGTGGACCTCACCACCAGCGGCTTCGAACGGGCCCTGGGCCTCCAGTCGGCCGAGGAGGCCGTCGCGCAGGGCGGCGCGGGCGGCGGACTGGACTTCTGGCGCTACCTGCTCAACTCGGTGCTGGTCTCGACCCTGATCACCGGATGCCAGATCTTCTTCTCGGCGATGGCCGCGTACGCCTTCTCGCGGCTGCGCTGGCGGGGCCGGGACAAGGTGTTCGGGCTGTTCCTCGCCGGGATGATGGTGCCGGCCATCTTCACACTGCTGCCGAACTTCGTGCTCATCAAGCAGCTGCACCTGATCGACACGCTCCTCGGCATCGCGCTGCCCACCATGTTCATGACGCCGTTCGCGGTGTTCTTCCTGCGGCAGTTCTTCATGAACATCCCCAAGGAGGTCGAGGAGGCCGCGCTGCTCGACGGCGCCGGGAAGATCAAGATCTTCTTCCGGGTGGTCCTGCCGATGGCGTCCACGCCGATCATCACGCTGGCCGTGCTGACGTACATCACCTCCTGGAACGACTACTTCTGGCCGCTGATGGTCTCCTACAGCGACAGCTCGCGCGTGCTGACCGTGGCACTGGCGGTCTTCCGGGCGCAGACCCCGGCGACCGGTGTCGACTGGTCCGGGCTCATGGCCGCGACGCTGATCGCCGCGCTGCCGATGCTGGTGCTGTTCGCCTGCTTCGCCCGCCGCATCGTCAGCTCCATCGGCTTCACCGGGATCAAGTAAGGGGACTGTGATGCGAATTCGACTTCGTCCGCTCGTCGCGGTGACCGGAGCGCTGGCGCTGTCCCTGGTCAGCGGATGCGCTCAGGGAGGCGCCGCCGGATCGTCCGCGAACACCGTCACGTACTGGCTGTGGGACGCCAACCAGCTGCCCGCCTACCAGGCCTGCGCCAAGGGGTTCGAGAAGGAGAACCCCGGACTGAAGGTGAAGATCACCCAGTTGGGGTGGAGCGACTACTGGACCAAGCTCACCGCCGGGTTCATCGCGGGCACCCAGCCGGACGTGTTCACCGACCACATCCAGAACTTCGGCCAGTTCGCCGACCTGAAGGTCCTCGAACCGCTCGACGACCTCGGCATCGAGGACTCCCGCTACCAGCCGGGTCTCGCCGCCAACTGGATCGGCAAGGACGGCCACCGCTACGGCGCCCCGAAGGACTGGGACACGGTCGCGCTGTTCTACAACTCCAGGATGACGAAGGACGCCGGCCTCACCGCCGAGCAGCTGAACGACCTGTCCTGGAACCCGGAGGACGGCGGCACGTTCGAGAAGGCCATCGCCCACCTCACCGTCGACAGGAACGGCAAGCGGGGCGACGAACCGGGCTTCGACAAGAACAACGTCAAGGTCTACGGCATGGCCAGCAACGGCGGCGGCTTCGGCGACGGCCAGACCCAGTGGAGCAACTTCGCCGCCTCCGCCGGCTGGAGCTACCTGGACAAGCCGCGCTGGGGCACGAAGTACCAGTACGACAGCAAGACCTTCCAGTCCGTCATCCAGTGGTACTTCGGCCTGGCGAAGAAGGGCTACATGCCACCGCTGTCCGACTACAACATCCAGTCCAACCAGGCGAACACCCAGGTGGCGGCCGGCAAGGCGGCCACCGCGTTCGACGGGGCCTGGATGATCTCCACCTACGCGGGCTTCAAGGGCAAGGACATGAGGACCGCCCCGACCCCGGTGGGCCCGACCGGCAAGCGCGCCACCATGATGAACGGTCTCGCCGATTCCGTCACGAAGGCCTCCAAGAACAAGGCGGGCGCCAAGAAGTGGGTGGCGTACCTGGCCTCGGACCAGTGCCAGACCGTCGTCGGCAGGTACGGCGTCGTCTTCCCCGCCACGCCGGCCGGGACCGAGGCCGCTGTCGCCGCGTACCGGAAGAAGGGCATCGACGTCTCGTCGTTCACCGAACCCGTGGCCGACAAGAAGCATGCCCGGACCTTCTCGTACCCGATCGCCAGCTACTCGGCGGACATGACCGCGCTCATGCAGCCCGCGATGGAAGACATCTACGGCAACGGCAAGCCCGTGAGCAGCCTCGATCAGACCAATGACCAGATCAACCTCATCCTCTCCCAGTGAAGGGCACGCGCTCCATGACGTTCTCCATCGGCATCGTCGGCGCCGGACAGTTCTCGGGCCAGTTCGCCACCCTGTTCCAGGCCCACCCCGGCGTCGGCGACGTCTACGTCACCGACCTGCTGCCCGAGCGGGCCGCACAACTCGCCTCCGCCCAGGGGCTGGCGGGCACCTTCCCGTCCTACCAGGCCATGCTGGAGTCGGAGGACGTCGACGCCGTCGCGATCTTCACCCAGCGCTGGACGCACGGACCGCTGGTGCTCCAGGGCCTGAACGCCGGCAAGCACGTGTACTCCGCCGTCCCGATGGCGATCAGCGCGGAGGAGATCGCCGCGATCATCGACGCGGTCAAGGCCACCGGGCTGACCTACATGATGGGCGAGACCAGCGAGTACAACCCGGCCACGGTCCACGCCCGCAACCAGATCGCCGAGGGCGCCTTCGGGCGGCTCTTCTACGCCGAGGGCGACTACGTCCACGACATGGACCTCGGGTTCTACGAGGCCTACCAGTACAGCGGCGGCGAGAACTGGAAGGCGACCGCCAGCTATCCCCCGCTGCTGTACCCGACGCACGCGGTCGGCGGGGTGCTGGGCGCCTGGAAGACGCACGCGGTGAGCGTGTCCGCGATCGGTGTCGTCGACGACCGGGGCGACGGCGTCTTCGACAAGGACGTCAGCCAGTTCGGCAACGACGTCTCCAACGCCACCGCGCTGTTCGAGGTGGCGGGCGGTGGTTCGTTCCGCACGAACGAGTTCCGGCGAGTCGGCTACCCCTCGCACATACGGGAGTCGCGCTTCCGCTTCTTCGGTACCGAGGCGAGCATGGAGCAGCTCGCCACGGTCGCCCTGTGGCAGGACAAGCAAGGGGTGAAGGACATCAGCGAACTGCTGGAGCCCAAGCCCACCATGGCGCCCGACGACCCCTCGCTCCAGCACATCGCGCCGGAGCTGCGGGCCGCCTTCACTTCCGGTTCGGCGCCCGTGCACGACCGGGCGCGGCTGCCCAGGGAGTTCGACAGCCTGCACAACGGTCACGAGGGCAGCCACCACTTCCTGGTGGACGACTTCGTGACCGCCGTCAACGACCGCACGCTGCCGTCGGTCAACGCCTGGGTGGCCGCCCGCTACACCCTGCCGGGCATCATCGCGCACGAGTCGGCGCGGCAGGGCGGGGTCAGGCTGGAGATCCCGGACTTCGGGGACGCGCCCCAGTAGGGGACACCGCCGGACGCGAGCCGGGTGCCTGGTATCAGGTGCCCGGCTTGCGGCCGTAGACGAAGACGTCGTCGCCCTTCTTCAGCAGCGACCAGTACTTCTTGGCGTCGGTCTTGGTCATGTTGACGCAGCCGCGCGAGCCGGGCGGGTTCCACATGCTGACGTTCGCCTGGTGGAAGGCCTGGCCGCCGTCGAAGAACTGGGCGTAGGGCATCGGCACGTCGTAGATGGACGAGACGTGGTCGATGTTGCGCCAGTAGATCTTCTTCAGGCCGGTGCGGGTCTCGTCGCCGTTGCGGCCGGTGCGGACCGGCACGGGTCCGTAGACGAGCTTCTTGCCGTCCTGGATCCAGCTCAGCTGGAGCGTGAGGTTCACACAGGCGATCCGGCCCTTGTTCACCGGGCACTTGCCGTCCTTGTTGGGGTTCGACCCGACGGCCTTCTGCTTCTGCATCAGGTCCATCACGCCCCAGGTGACGGATCCCGCGTAGCCGATGTTCGGTGAAATGCCGTGCTTGGTCTGGAAGGCCTGGATGGCCTTGCAGTCGGCGGCGGACTGCTTGCCGTCGACCGGCCGGCCGAGGAACTTCTCGACCTTCTTCTGGTACGGGCCGGCCTGCGTGGTGCAGCTCGCGGCCTGCGCCGGTGCGGCGCCGAGTGCGAGCGTGAGCGGTGCCACCAGACCGGTGATCCCCAGTGCGACGGCGCTCCGTCTGCGTACGTCCCCCATGGCTGGTCATGCCCTTTCGCGAAAGCGGTGTGCGATGTCTGCCAGCTAGACGGCCCGAGGACGCTTCCGGTTGTGCGGTCGGCGGGGCTGCGACGGAACAGTGACATTCCTCATGGAGCGGCCCGGGCGGGTGCGCAGCCGCATACAGGCGAAACCGACGCCGTAAGTTGCACATATAGGCATACAGCGTAAGCTTACGGACATGGGACAGTTCTTCCTCCCGCCGCACGGAGCACGTGATGATCGAGACGTCCTCACCCGCATCAGCTGACCAGCGCTCCCCTCGGGTGATCGTGCTCGTGCCCGCCTACAAGGAAGTGGATTCGCTCCCGCAGGTGCTGGAGGCCCTGCGCAGGCAGACGCATCCCGCGGACCGCGTCATCGTGACGCTCGATCCGCACCGGGAGAGCGACCGGACGGCCCGGCTGGAAGGGATCGCCCGCGCAGCCGGGGCCGAGGTCTGGCACTCGGCCGGCAACCGGCACAAGAAGGCCGGCAACCTGAACGGGGCCCTGAACAGACTGCTGCCGGACGTCTCCGACCAGGACGGGATCCTCGTCCAGGACGCCGACACGTATCTCGATCCGCACTTCATCGAGGTGACCCGCCGGAAGATGGGCCAGGGCTACGGCGCTGTCGGCGGGAACTTCCGCGGCCGCTCCGGGGGCAGACTGTGCGGCGCCTTCCAGCGCAACGAGTTCGCCCGGTACGCCCGGGACACGGCACGGAAGAGGGGCAAGGTGCTGTGCCTGACCGGCACCGCCTGCCTCTTCCGGGCCGGAGCCCTCAGGGACGTCCTCGACGCCCGGGCATCGGGGCGGCTCCCGCCGGCCGAAGGGGTCTACGACACGAAGGCGCTGACCGAGGACAACGAACTCACGCTGGCCCTGAAGCACCTCCACCACCGCATCGTCGCCCCGACGCGGGCCACGATGACCACGGAAGTCATGGAGACCTGGAGAGCCCTCGCCCGACAGCGGCTCCGCTGGAAGCGCGGCGCGCTGGAGAACCTGATCGACTACGGCGTCACCCGGTACACCGCCGAAGGCTGGGCCAGACAGGTCGTGGCCTTCCTCGGAGCATCCGTGTCGGCCGCCTACGTCGGCTTCGTCATCTGGTACCTCGCCGTCGGCGCGGGGCTGAGGATCGCCCCGTTCTGGATCGCCTTCACGGCGTTCTACGCCATCGAGCGGGCGATCACCGTGAAATCACGCGGCTGGCGGGTGTCGATCGCCTCGATGCTGGTCCTGCCCGAATGGTGCTACGACCTCTTCCTCCAGGGCGTCCACCTGCGCGCGCTCGCGGACGCGGCCCTGCGCAGGGACCGCACCTGGTGACACCCGACCCACACGAAGCCTCGCACAACGACATACGCGCCCAGAAAGGAAAAGATCATGGCGAACTATGTTGGCGCCGGCACCACAGCCGGCGGAACCACCGGGGCCGGGCTGCTGCCGGTCACCGGAGGTCCCGGAAGTGTCTGGTTCTGGATCGTCGTCTTCGTTCTGGTCTCGGCGGGATGCGCCGCGCTGCGGCTGATCCCGCGCAAGGCCGGAGACGACGCCTGACAAGGTCGCCGAGGTGGGGCCACGGAAGTGGCCCCACCGCACTGCGGGAGGTCCGGAATGAGAAGGGCGATCCGCCTACTGAGCATCGGCCTGATTCTCGCCGGACTGGCCTTGGGCGGCCTCAGGCTCTTTCACGACCGTCAGGCCGACGACGCCTACGACCGTGCGCAGCAGGTACTGCGCGAAGACCTCCGGCAGCCGGCCTCCGCACCGCGGCAGGCCCGTGAGGATGTACCCGGTCCGCGCGCGGGCGAGGCCTTCGCCGTACTGCGCGTTCCGCGGTTCGGAGCGGAGTTCGCCCCGGTGATCGTCGAGGGCGTCTCCCGGCAGGCCCTCGAAAAGGGCCCAGGGCACTTCCCGGAGTCGGCACTGCCGGGCGAGACGGGCAACTTCGCGGTCGCGGGTCATCGGACGGGGTGGGGTCAGCCCTTCAACCGGCTCCCGGAGCTGAGGAAGGGCGACACGATCGACGTCGAGTGGAAGCGGGCGACCTACACGTACCGGGTCACCCACAGCAAGGTCGTGGAGCCCTCGGACGTCGGTGTCCTCCTGCCCGTTCCCGGCAAGCCGGGGACGCGGCCCGACAAGGCCCGGATCACCCTCATCACGTGTACGGACCGCGGCTGGGACGGCACGTACGTCCACCGGTTCGTGGTGTGGGGTGAACGGGAAGCACCGTGACAGCGCGCGGCATCTCCGCGAAGGAGGCAGGTGATGGTGGACGGCGCGGGGCCGGGCGGTGACGAGGACGGACGTCCCGGCAGGCTCAGCCGCGAGCGGGTCCTCGCCGCGGCCCTGGACCTCGTCGACCGCGAAGGCCTTCCGGCACTGACCATGCGCCGGCTGGGAGCCGAGCTCGGTGTGGAGGCCATGTCCCTGTACCGCTACGCGCCGGGCAAGACCGCGCTGCTGGACGGCGTGGTGGAGGCCCTGTTCCTGCAACTGGAGGACCGGCTGGCCCGCACGCCCGCCCCGGAGACGGCCGCTGAGGCCGGGAGCCCCCGGTGGCGGGCCGAACTGCATCGCATCGCCCGGACCACCTATCAGGTCTGCCTCGACCACCCGGAGGGTGCATCCCTGATCTTCACGCGTTTCACCGAGGTGCCGCTGGCGCGCAGGGCGCCGGCGGTCCTCAGGGATCACGAAAGGGTGCTCGGCGCGCTCTGGGACGCCGGCTGGGAAGAGAACCGTTCCGCCCCGGTCCTGCGCGCCTTCACCGCCTGGGTCCTCGGGTACGTGTCCGTGGAACTGCGGGCCGTGGTGGACAACCCCCGGGAGCCGGACCCCGCGTTCCGGCTCGGTCTGTACCGCATGCCGGCGGAGGAGCTGCCGAGGCTGCGCGCCACCGCACCCGCCCTGGCCGAGCGGGGCGGCCCGGAGGGCCTGGCGGCCGGGCTGGACGCGCTGCTGGACCGCTTCGTCGAGAGGGGCCTGTGACGGTCCGGCGGCGCGTCCGCCTCACCGGTATCCGGTGACGTCCGCGGGCTTGCCCGCGTCCTGCACCTCCACGAGGTAACGCCAGGCGTCCGGGCGGCTGCCGTCGAGGTCGGTGAAGCCGTACACCTGAGCGAGGCCGCCGCTGGACAACGACTGCCCGTTCCAGCGCGCCACGTCCGCGTCGGCGGCGAGTGCCGCCACGGCCCGGCCCACGTAGTGCGGGGTCTCCGAGATGGCGAAGTGCGGGACGCGTTCCAGTGCGTCGCGCCAGTTCTCCTCGCTCACCCCGTAGCCGTCCAGCATGATCTCCGAGCGCAGCCAGCCCGGGGTGAGGGCGACGGCGGTGGCGCCGCGCGGGCCGAGTTCGTGACCGAGGGCGAAGGCCATGCGCAGCACGGAGGCCTTGGCGAGGTCGTAGAAGAAGTTCACGCGGTAGTTCTCGCCGTTGTAGTCGGCGGTGCCGTCGGTGACCTCGATGACCAGGCCGCCGGGGTTGCGCAGCAGCAGGGGCAGGGCGTGGTGGCTGGTGACGGTGTGTGTCTCGACGGCGAGCCGGAGCAGGTGCAGGCCCTTGCCGAGGTCGTGCTCCCAGAGAGGTGACTCCCACTCGAAGAGCTTCTCGCCGCCCCAGATGTCGTTGACGAGGACGTCGAGGCGGCCCTGTTCGTCCGCGATCCGGTCCACGAGCACACGAACCTGCGCCGGGTCGAGGTGGTCGGTGGGAACGGCGATGCCCCGGCCGCCGGCTGCGGTGACCAGGTCGGCGGTGTCCTCGATGGTCTCGGGCCGGTCGTACTCGGAGCGGCGGGCGCGGGTGGTGCGGCCGGTGACGTAGACCGTGGCGCCGGCCGCGCCGAGTTCGACGGCGATACCCCGCCCGGCGCCCCGGGTCGCACCGGCGACCAGTGCGACCTTGCCCTGCAACGGAGCTGACATGTCCGACCTCCTGTGACCGTGGCTGCTTGTCGTCTCCAGGGTGGCGGGTAAGCCGGACATCTTCTGTCGCCTTTTACGGGCGACACGCGATCAGTGGCCCCGGGCGATCCATTCGGCCAGGTGCGGGGCCTCCGCGCCGATGGTCGTGGAGTCACCGTGGCCGGTGCGGACCGTCGTCCCGGGCGGCAGGGTGAGCAGCCGGTCGCGGATCGAGTCGATGATCGTCGGGAAGTGCGAGAAGGAGCGGCCGGTGGCGCCGGGGCCGCCCTGGAAGAGGGTGTCGCCGGTGAAGACGGTGCCGAGTCCCGGGTCGTAGAGGCAGACCGCGCCGGGCGCGTGCCCCGGGGTGTGCAGGACCCTGAGGTCGGCGCCGCCGGCCTCGATCGTCTGGCCGTCGACGAGCCAGGCGTCCGGCTCGCGGTCCGGGTGGGTCTGCTTCCACAGCGGCAGGTCGTCGTGGTGCAGCCAGATGGTGGCGCCGGTGCGCTCGGCGAGGGCGGGGGCGGCGTCGATGTGGTCGTTGTGGGCGTGGGTGCACACGATGGCCGTGAGCCTGCGGTCCCCGACGGCTTCGGCGATGGCGTCGGCGTCGTGGGCGGCGTCGATGACGATCGCCTCGTGGTCGTCGCCGACGATCCACACGTTGTTGTCGACGTCCCAGGTGCCGCCGTCGAGGCTGAACTGCCCGGAGGTGACGAGGTGTTCGATGCGGGTCGTCATCACAGCACCACCACCGAGCGCAGCACGTCGCCGTGGTGCATCCGCTCGAACGCCTTCTCCACCTCGTCGAGTTGAATCGTCTCCGTGACGAACGCGCCGAGGTCCAGACGGCCCTGAAGATGCAGGTCGATCAGCATGGGGAAGTCACGGGAGGGCAGGCAGTCGCCGTACCAGCTCGACTTCAGCACGCCGCCGCGGCCGAAGACGTCGAGCAGCGGCAGGTCGAGCTTCATCTCGGGGGTGGGGACACCGACGAGGACGACCGTGCCGGCGAGGTCACGGGCGTAGAAGGCCTGCTTGTACGTCTCGGGGCGGCCGACGGCCTCGATGACGACGTCGGCGCCGAAGCCGCCGGTGAGCTCGCGGATCGCCTCGACCGGGTCGCTCTCGCGCGAGTTGACGGTGTGGGTGGCACCCATGGAGCGGGCGGTCTCCAGCTTGCGGTCGTCGATGTCGACGGCGATGATCGTCGCCGCTCCGGCCAGGTGCGATCCGGCGATCGCCGCGTCGCCGACTCCGCCGCAGCCGATCACGGCGACCGAGTCGCCCCGGCCTACGTTCCCGGTGTTGATCGCGGCGCCGATGCCGGCCATCACACCGCAGCCCAGCAGCCCGGCCACCTGCGGGGCCACCCGCGGGTCGACCTTGGTGCACTGGCCGGCCGCGACCAGCGTCTTCTCGGCGAAGGCGCCGATGCCGAGGGCCGGGGAGAGCTCCTGGCCGGTCGACGCGAGGGTCATCCTCTGCTGCGCGTTGTGGGTGTCGAAGCAGTACCAGGGCCGCCCGCGCAGACAGGCCCGGCACTTCCCGCACACCGCACGCCAGTTGAGGATCACGAAATCACCGGGCTCGACGTCGGTGACGCCGGCGCCGACCGTCTCGACCACGCCGGCGGCCTCGTGACCCAGCAGGAACGGGAACTCGTCGTTGATGCCGCCCTGCTTGTAGTGCAGGTCGGTGTGGCACACCCCGCAGGCCTGGACCCGTACCACCGCCTCGCCCGGGCCGGGGTCGGGCACCAGGACCGTCTCGATCCGCACCGGCTCGTCCTTGCCGGGGGCGATCACGCCGCGTACTTCCTGCGCCATGGTGCTGACTCCTTCGTCGGCCGGGTCCGTTCCCTTCCGACCCTACGCGCGACTGATCGGTAAGGGACGCGGATCGGCCACCCCGCACCGCGCGCAAAGGCGCGAAAGGGCAGGCCGCGCGGGTCGGCGGCGACGTAGCCTGAACGCTCCGCCGAGGCCGAGGGAGCCCCGTGAGCATCGCAGAGACCGAGACCGTCGCCCCCGCGTGGCGTCAGCTCCTCGGATACGTACGGCCGCACCGCTGGTCCCTGTTCGCCGGCGCGCTGCTGTCCCTGGTCACCGGGGCGACCGGACTACTGCTGCCGCTGGTCGCGCGGGAGCTGATCGACGACCTGTCGCACGACCGGGCCATCACCGGCGCCCTGCTGGCGATGTCGGCCCTGGTGGTGGCCAACGCGGCGGTCGGCGCCCTGGGTTCGTACGTGCTGACCCGCACCGCCGAGTCGGTGGTGCTCGGCGCGCGGCGCGCCCTGTCGTCGTATCTGCTGCGGCTGCGGATCACGGCCGTGGACCGCAGCGAACCCGGGGACCTGATGGCCCGCATCACCTCCGACACCACCCTGCTGCGCGCGGTCACCACCGACTCCCTGGTCGGCCTGGGCACCGGCGGGCTCACGCTCATGGCCACGGTGGTGATGATGGGACTGGTGGACGCCGTGCTGCTGGGCGTCACCCTGGCCGTGATCCTGGGCGCGGGCGTGATCCTCGGGGTGATCGTGCCGCGCATCAACAAGGCGAGCCGGCAGGCGCAGGACGCGGTGGGGGTCATGGGTGCCTCGCTGGAGCGGATCCTCGGCGCCCTGCGCACCGTGAAGGCGTCCGGCGCGGAGCACCGGGAGGAGCGGACGCTGCACGAGGCGGCGCAGGAGTCGTGGCGGCAGAGCGTACGGGCCGCCAAGTGGTCGGCGGCCGCGGGCAACACGGCGGGACTGTCCATGCAGGTCGCCTTCATCACGGTGCTCGCGGTGGGCGGCGCACGGGTCGCGACCGGCGCGATCGACGTGGGCACCCTGGTGGCGTTCCTGCTGTTCGTCTTCTACCTGATGTCACCGATCCAGCAGGTCGTCGGCGCCATCACCCAGTACCAGACGGGCGCCGCCGCCCTGACCCGCATCGAGGAGGCGCTGCGCATGCCGGCCGAGCCGGCCGCCGACGCCGCGCCGCTGCCCTCCCCCGGCGCGCAGCCCGCCGCTCTCGCCTTCGACGACGTCCGCTTCCGCTACGCCGACGACCTGCCCTACGTCCACCACGGAGTGACGTTCACGGTGCCCGCCCAGGGCATGACGGCGTTCGTCGGCCCGTCCGGCGCCGGGAAGACCACCGTGTTCTCGCTGATCGAGCGGTTCTACGACCCCGAGTCCGGTGTGATCACCGTGGACGGGCGGGACCTGAACGAGTGGGAGCTGCCCCGGCTGCGTGCCGCCATCGGCTACGTGGAGCAGGACGCGCCGATCCTGTCGGGCTCCCTGCGGGACAACCTGCTGCTGGGCAATCCGGACGCCGACGAGGACGCCGTCGCGCGGGTGCTCAAGACGACCCGGCTCGACGGCCTGGTGTCCCGGCTGCCCGGCGGCCTCGACACGCTGGTCGGGCACCGCGGCACCAAGCTGTCCGGCGGCGAGCGCCAGCGCGTCGCCATCGCCCGCGCGCTGCTGCGCCGGCCGCGGCTGCTGCTGCTCGACGAGGCGACCTCACAGCTGGACGCGGTGAACGAGGCGGCCTTGCGCGACACCGTCGCGGACGTGGCCCGTACGACCACGGTCCTCGTGGTGGCGCACCGGCTGTCGACGGTGACGATGGCCGACCGGATCGTGGTGATGGACGCGGGCCGGGTGCGGGCCGTCGGCACGCACCGAGAGCTCGTGAGGGCCGATCCGCTCTACGCGGAGCTGGCGGCGACGCAGTTCCTGGCCACCGCGGGCTGAGCCCGGGCATGCGTGAGGGCCGCCCGGTTCCGGGCGGCCCTCGGCGTGCTCGGGGTCAGCGGACGTTCGGCACGAAACCGAAGACCGGGGAGACCAGACCGACGACCTGGTTCAGCTGGTCGAGGTCGTTGAGGCGGTTGAGCCCGGCCAGCTGCGAGGAGGGCCGCGGGATCTCGTCCTTGTGCGCGGCGGGAATGTCGCTCACGGTCAGCGAGTCGAGCGTGGCCATCGGGCTGAGCGGGCTCTTCGCTTCCGCGTCGGCCGCGGTCGCCATCGGCGCGGCGAGGCCGGTGACCCCAGCGGCGAGACCAACGGCGGCGACGATACGTCGTGTTGAGATCATGCCTGTCGCAACGCGAACGGGTCCCCGGCGGACACGGGCGGGCGGCATCGCTCACCCGTCAGGCCCAGTGTTCCGGCTGCGCTTGCCGAGCCCGCCGGGCGGGAGGACGCTCGACAGGAGAGGCCTTTCGCGGCCCGCGTCCGCCGGGCCGCGGCCCTTCGAAGGAGGTCATCATGGGAACCGCGGCAGACCCCGCCTTCGACCGGGACACCCTGCGCCAAGGCGTGGAAGGGGATCCGGACATCCTGCTCTCCCTGTACGCCGACGATGCGGAGCTGCGCATCGTGGACCGCACGACCCAGCCCAGTCACCCCAAGGTCCTGCACGGCCGGGAGGAGATCGGCCGGATGCTGGACGATGTCTACAGCCGCGACATGTCGCACAAGCTGGAGCGGTGCGTGATCGAGGGTGACGAGGCCGCCTACAGCGAGAGCTGCCAGTACGCGGACGGGGTGCGCGTACTGTCCGAGTCCATGATCGGGCTGCGCGACGGCAAGATCGCCGAGCAGACGCTGGTCCAGGCCTGGGACGAGTAGCAGGAGCCCCTCATCCCCGGCCAGGACCTCAAGCCGCGCGGCGTCGGTCCGATGACCATCGCCATCGCCACGCTGCCGGAACGGACCGTGGTGGCCGCCGGCCGGCAACTCGGTGTCGCCGAGGAGTGATCAGCGCATCCAGGCGCTGTACGACATGACGTCGCCCTCCTCGACTCCGTACACGGGATCCGGTGCGGTGAGGGTGCTCTCCAGCCCGAGGACGGCGCCGGTGGCCGGGTCCATGATCAGCATGCGGCGGACTCCGCGGCTGTCGTTCACGTAGGCCTGGCCGTCCCGGCCCAGCCGGTCGGTGACCCGGCCGACCGGCCGCAGTCCCCCGGCACCGGCGAGGAGCCGGGTGAGCGCCGCACTCTCGCGTGCGCCGAGGGTCCAGTTGTCGAGCAGCGTCGCCATGGCGTCGAGCAGCTCGGGCGTGGTCAGCGGGGTGTCGGTGTACTGAGCCTCCATCAGGTAGGCGCGCAGCCGGGCCGGGTCGCGGGGCGGGGGCGACTTGGGCGGGGCGTCACTCCAGCTCGGCGGGTAGGTCCGGTCGAGGAGGACGTGACCGTCGTCGACGAGGTGCGGTTCGCCGCCCTCGTCCGAGAGGACCGGGCGGCCCGGGTGCCCGGGGTCCGTGGCCACGACGAGTTCGGTGTGGCTGTCGTCGGCCCGCCAGCGCACGATGCGCTCCTCGGGCAGGGTGATCGGGGGCTTGCCCTCGGACATGCCGAGACTCCAGGACCGCACGTGCGTGCCCTTGCGCAGGCGGGGCGCGTCGTCGGACCCGGCCACGGCCGACGCCAGCTCGGCCATGCGGTGCAGGGGCACGGGTGTGGAGCCGCTCTCGACCACCAGCGGTCGGGGCGCGGCGACCGCGGGCGGGGTGCTCGGTCCGCTCAGCAGGAGGGTGAGGGTCAGGGCGGCGACCACGGCGGTGGCGACCACACCCCAGGCCAGGCGGAGCCGGCGGCGCCCCGGGAGCAGCAGGTCGCGCACGTGGCCCGGGCGCCCGCCCTCGGGGTCGCGACGGTCGCGGACCAGGCCTCGTCGGTCGCGTCGACCACCGGGGAGCCCGTTCGCCGGGTCGCGCAGCAGGTGTTCGAGCCGGCGTTCGGCGTTGTGGTCCAGAGGGCCGTCGGCGAAGTGGGGGCCGTCGGCCGGTACGGGATCGGCGCTGCGCAGCAGTTCGAGTTCGTCAGCCATGGCCGTGTTCCTTCGGGGCGGTCATGCAGGAGTGCTCGGCGTTCGGGGGCTCGGGACGCATGCGGTCGATCTCGGCTCTGAGGCGGCGCCGGGCCCGGTGCAGTCGCATGGACGCGGCCCGGCTGCCGCAGCCGAGGGCGACGGCGACCTCGTCGATGCCGAGTTCCTCCCAGGCCGTCAGGCGCAGCACCTCCTGGTCGGCCCCGGAGAGCCGGGCGAGTGCCTCGTGCACCCAGCCGCCGGGCGTGTCGGCCTCGGGGCCCGCCGCGATGTGCCGTCCGTGCGCGGTGTCGTCGTTGCCGAGCCGGTCGACGAGCCTGCGGCGGCGGCCGTGGCCGCGCACCGCGTTGGCCAGGCAGTTGCGTGCCACGCCGTACAGCCAGGGCAGCGCGGCGGCCGGCAGGTCGGCCCGGCGCCGCCAGGCCACCGTGAACACCTCCGCCACCACTTCTTCCACGTCGCCGGTCCGCCCGTCCAGTCGCCGGGCGACATAGCGGCTGACCGCCCAGTAGTGCTCGCGGTAGGCAGCGGCGAAGATCTCGTCGTTGCTCATGTCCCGTTCGTGTCCGGCACCTTCTCGATCGTCACACCCGTTGTCGTGATTCTCGTCGCGTCGGTGAAGTGTGACGTCCGGGCGGGGCTCGGACACAGGCGGGGCATGAGGCACCTCAAGTGGCTGACGACCACCGACCACAAGACGATCGGCACGCTGTATCTGGTGACGTCGTTCGCGTTCTTCGTCATCGGCGGCGTCATGGCGCTGCTCATGCGCGCCGAGCTCGCCCGGCCCGGTCTTCAGATCATGTCGAACGAGCAGTTCAACCAGGCGTTCACGATGCACGGCACGATCATGCTGCTGATGTTCGCGAC